>JAASSE010000264.1 GCA_021768055.1 Gammaproteobacteria bacterium
AATCGAAGCGGCGTTAGCCACTGCGACGCGCAAGAAGAACCGCAAGGATATCGAAGTACGTGTTGACATCGACCGCGAGACGGGCGATTACGATACGTTTCGTCGTTGGCTGGTGATCGATGATACAGAAGAAGATGTGAGCATGGAAAACCCGCTGGCGGAAATCACACTCGAAGCAGCGCAAATCGATGATCCGGACATTCAGCCCGGTGATTATGTCGAAGAACAGATCGAGTCTGTCGAGTTCGGCCGTATTGCTGCACAGACTGCCAAGCAGGTGATCGTGCAGAAAGTGCGCGAAGCCGAACGCGCCCGTGTGATAGAAGCCTATCAGGGCCGTGAAGGTGAGCTGGTGATGGGAACGGTCAAGCGCGTTGAGCGTGGCAATGTCTATCTTGACCTCGGCGACAACGTTGAAGCCTTCATCCCGCGTGAAGATATGATCCCCAAGGAAGCGGTTCGCATGGGTGACCGCCTGCGCGGTTACCTGAAAGAAGTGCGCGCCGAAACCCGTGGCCCGCAATTGTTTGTCAGCCGCACCGCACCGGAATTCCTGGTCGAGCTGTTCAAGCTCGAGGTCCCTGAAGTCGACCAGAACCTGCTGGAAATTATCGGTGGTGCACGCGATCCCGGTTCACGCGCAAAGATATCGGTGCAGTCGCTCGACCCGCGGCTTGATCCTGTCGGTGCCTGTGTTGGCATGCGCGGCTCGCGCGTGCAGTCTGTTTCCAACGAGCTCGCCGGTGAGCGTGTTGACATTATTTTATGGGACGAGAACCCGGCACAGTTCGTGGTCAACGCGATGTCGCCGGCTGAAGTTACATCGATTGTTGTTGATGAAGAATCACACACGATGAACATCGCCGTCGAGGAGGACAAGCTGGCCATGGCCATTGGACGCGGCGGCCAGAACGTGCGTCTGGCATCCGAGCTGACAGGCTGGGAACTCAACGTGATGACCGAGAAGGAAGCCGAAGATCGCAGTGATGAAGAGAACCAGAAGCTGCTGGCCGAGTTCAAGGACAAGCTGGATGTTGACGAAGAAGTTGCGGGCATTCTTGTGGCTGAAGGTTTCTCGACGATCGAAGAAGTCGCCTATGTGCCAGAAGCAGAACTGGATTCCATTGAGGAATTTGATGCAGACATCGTCACTGAACTGCGCAACCGTGCGCGTGACTACCTGTTAACGCAGGCAATCATGCAGGAAGAAGTGCTGGAAGACAGGCAGCCTGCCGAAGACTTGCTGCAAATGGAAGGCATGGATGATGAAACTGCAATGCGGTTGGCTGCAATAGGCGTATGCACAATGGAAGAGCTTGCCGAGCAGGCTGTTGATGAATTGATGGCGGTAGAAGGCATGGATGAAAAGCGCGCATCGGCGTTGATCATGAAAGCCCGTGAGCCCTGGTTTGCAACAGAAGAGTAATTACCAAGACTGAAAACAGTGGGAATGAGTAGAGAATAATGGCAGATGTTACCGTAAAACAACTTGCTGACGTCGTAGGCACGCCAGTTGAACGCTTGCTTGAGCAAATCAAGGACGCGGGTCTGGCAGCGGACAGTGCTGACGCTTCAATTTCAGATGAAGACAAGATGCAGTTGTTGAGCTATTTGCGCGACCAGCATGGCAAGCGCAAACCCGCCGGTGTGGCATCTGATAAAGCGGGCGGAAAAATTACCCTGAAGCGCAAATCCGTCGGTGAACTGAAAGTTGGCGGTGGCGGTAGAGGCAAGACGGTTGCTATTGAAGTACGCAAGAAACGCACTATCAGCAAACCGGCTGCCCCTGCTGCTGATGAAAAGCCGGAAGCGCTGGAGCAACTGGAACAGTTGCGTGCTGATCAGCAGAAGCGCGAGCTGGAGCGCGAACAGGAACAAATGCAACGCCGCGAGCGTGCCGAACAGCGCGAGTTTGAGCAGAAGCAGGAACAGGAACGCAGGGCCCAGGCTCAAGCCCAAAAGGAGGCCAGGCAGGAAGCGGGTAAAGCAAAACAGGAAGCACCTGCCGCTACAGCAAAATCAGAACGTGAGCAGGTCGAGCTGGCCGAGGCGCGTTCCGAAAAGAGTGGCGGCAAACGCACCAAGCACGGCAAGCGCAAGGAATTAAAAGAAGACACCCTGTATGGTCGCAAGGAGCTTCATGTTGCCAGCGAAAAAAGCGGCAAGCGCAAGAAAGGTAAAGCCAGGAAAGAAAGCGCGATTGTTGCTGAAACCAAGCACGGCTTTGAAAAACCGGTTGCACCGATTGTTCATGACGTAATCATTCCTGAAACTATCACAGTTGATGAACTGGCCAAGCGCATGACCATGAAAGCGGCCGAACTGATCAAGGAATTGATGAAGATGGGTGTGATGGCAACCATCAACCAGGTTATTGACCAGGATACGGCGACACTGGTGGTTGAAGAACTGGGTCATAACCCCAAGGTTGTTACAGAGGATGACCTTGAAAAAACGCTGCTCACGCGTGAAGAAGCCGAGTACGAAAAAATAACGCGACCACCGGTGGTCACGATCATGGGTCATGTCGACCACGGCAAGACGTCATTGCTGGATTACATACGCAGCTCAAAAATTACCACGGGTGAAGCCGGCGGCATCACCCAGCACATTGGTGCCTACCATGTAGAGACCGACAAGGGCGTGATCACTTTTGTCGATACTCCTGGCCACGCAGCATTCACCGCAATGCGCGAGCGCGGCGCGTTGGCGACGGACCTCGTTATCCTGGTGGTTGCCGCCGATGACGGCGTGATGCCGCAGACCATCGAGGCGATACAGCATTCCAAGGCAGCCGGTGTGCCCATCATTGTCGCGGTGAACAAGATTGACAAGGAAGAGGCGGAGCCCGATCGCGTTAAAACCGAACTCGGCAATCATGACATCATCCCTGAAGACTGGGGCGGCGAGAACATGTTCGTCAATGTTTCCGCGATGACCGGAGAGGGTATCGATGAACTGCTGGATGCAATCCTGCTGCAGTCCGAAGTACTCGAACTCAGGGCGTCTGCCGAAGGTATGGCCAAGGGCGTGGTGCTCGAGTCCTCGCTGGACA
>JAASSE010000265.1 GCA_021768055.1 Gammaproteobacteria bacterium
AGGGAAGTCCGCGGACAGGGATTGATGATTGGCATCGAACTCACAAAACCCTGCAAACAGCTGGCTGCGGAAGCCTTGCAACAAGGCCTGCTGATCAGCGTACAGTCTGAGCACGTGATCCGCTTGCTGCCGCCGCTGACAATAAGCGAAGAACAAATTGATACCATCGCAGATACGTTAAGCAACGTGGTGACAACTTTCCTGCAACAGGAAGCTGCCTGAATTCGCGTAAAAGGGAGCCATTGATGAGTGTCCGCCACTTTCTGACCTTAACTGACCTCTCCAGTGAAGAACTTGTTTCTATGCTGCATCGCGCGATCGAATTAAAACAGATGCAGAAACAGGGTGAGATATACGAACCCCTGAAAAATCGCGTGCTCGCCATGGTATTCGAGAAATCATCGACCCGCACCCGCGTTTCATTTGAAACAGGCATGGTGCAGTTTGGCGGCCACGCCCTGTTCCTGTCGCCGCGGGATACGCAACTGGGCCGCGGTGAACCCATAGAAGACAGTGCACGCGTTCTTTCCAGCATGGCCGACTGTATAATGGTGCGCACATTCGAACACGAAAAAATCGAACGCTTTGCCGAGTATTCTTCAGTACCCGTAATCAATGGATTAACTGACGAAGTGCATCCCTGCCAGTTGCTTGCCGATATGCAAACGTACCTGGAACTACGCGGTGATATTGCCGGCAAGACGGTGACCTGGGTTGGTGATGGCAACAACATGTGTCATTCATATATACGTGCTGCAAAAATGCTGGACTTTCAATTGAACATTGCCTGTCCCGAGGGCTATGATCCAGAGCAGAAATTTATTGATGCAGCGGACAATCACGTGAGCCTGATGCGTGATCCGGCACAAGCATGCAAGCAGGCGGATCTTGTTGTCACTGATGTCTGGGCCAGCATGGGCCAGGAACAGGAACAGGCAAAGCGAGAAGCAGCCTTTAAGCCTTACCAGGTAACACAGGAATTAATAAACCATGCCAACGATGATGCACTGTTCATGCACTGTCTGCCCGCACACCGTGGTGAAGAAGTCAGTGCTGAAGTCATCGATGGCGAACAAAGTGTCGTATGGCAGGAAGCAGAAAACCGTCTGCACGCACAAAAAGCCCTGCTCGAGTTCCTGCTTGTCGAGTAAACCTGCCTTGCGTTTACTCAAGCCAGGTCATAACAAACAGACAATACTTTTCAGCATCATTGCATCGATCGCATGCAATGCTGTTGCTGCAGAAAACCCGAGGCAGTGCATCACCCCCTCAAGCCCGGTTATCCAATACCAGGCACCACCACAATTCAGTCTGGACCAGCGCGAAAATATCGACATCAGTGCAGATAAAACTATCTCGGAGAAGGATGGTTCGTCATTATTCAAGGGTGATGTCGTGATCCAGATGCACGAACTGAGGCTACGCTCGAACAGGGCGAGATTCGATAATAAAAACAGGACTGTTTCTGTCGATGGCAAGGTGCACATGGATACACCCTCCATGGCCATCGAGGCCGAGCATGGCGAGTTTTTTCTCGATGAGAAGAGCTCCGAGTTCAGTGATATCCGTTTCCTGATTCCTGATACCGGTATACGAGGGAAAGCGGAAAAGGTCACCTCAACAGATGACGATTTTGCAACATTGACCCGCTCAAACATTACCAGTTGCCCGCCTGATGATGTCGACTGGCTGCTTAGTGCTAAATCTATTGAACTGGACCTGGTTGATGAATACGGCAAAGCCCGCGGTGTGGTACTCGAGTTTCAGAATGTACCGTTTTTATATACACCCTATATGGAATTTCCCATTGGCGATAAACGCCGCAGTGGTTTTCTCGCGCCTTCGCTGGGCACATCGTCATCGCGCGGATTCGAACTTGCCGTGCCCTGGTACTGGAATATCGCACCCAACCAGGACGCAATCATTGCACCGCACTATATGAACCGGCGCGGTATGCAGCTGGACGGCCAGTATCGCTACCTGACACGCACAACCAATGGCCAACTTGATATCAATTACTTGTATGAAGACAAGCTAACCGACGAGGAGCGTTACTCTGTTAAATATTTACAGAATACGGATATAACTTCCAACGTCAGGTTCAGAATCGATTACAAAGACGTCTCTGATAACGAATATCTTCAGGACTTCTCTTCCAGTCTGCTCGGATCAAGCACAACCCATCTGAGAAAGAGTGCCGACCTTGTTGGCAGCTATACCAACTGGCATATGAGAGCTCTGGTGGAGACCTACGAGACATTAGATACAACAGTCACCAGACCATACCGGAGACTGCCACAGTTGCTATTAAAAGGTGATGAAGAACTGGTCGATGACCTTAGTTTCACCCTCTACAGTGAATGGGTGAATTTCACCAGGGATGACAATATCAGCGATGAAGGTCCGCGTTTCACGATAACTCCGGGGATAAAATTCGACTGGCAGAGGCCGGCGTGGTTTTTAAAACCTGAAATTGAATACAGTCATACGCAATACAACATTGAAGACGGTAGTGGTGCAAGCATCGATACCACAGATATAAACCTGCCCATTACCTCGATTGACGGCGGCCTGTTTTTTGAAAGACAGACTTCGAACAATTTTATACAGACACTCGAGCCCCGTTTGTTTTATCTTAATATTCCGTTTGAAGACCAGAGCGCACTGCCTCTGTTTGACACCAGTGAGCCGGATTTCACGCTGTCACAGATGTTCAGGAAAAACCGCTTCAATGGCGGTGACCGCATCGGGGACGCCAACCAGCTCACAGCGGCCTTGCGTTCCCGCATCATCGATCCAGCCAGTGGCAAGGAATATATGCGTGCCAGTATTGGGCAGATCTATTATTTTGAAGACCGCAAAGTAACGCTCTCCGGCAACCCGGAAACAACCAGCTCATCGGACATCATCGGCGAAATCAGCGGCAGCCTAGGTAACTGGAGTGCACAGGCGGGCCTGCAATGGGACACCGAACAGAAACATAGCTCGAAACACAACGCCTCTGTCCATTACCGGGCCGGTGGTGACAGGATATTTAATCTTGGCTACAGTAA
>JAASSE010000266.1 GCA_021768055.1 Gammaproteobacteria bacterium
ATTTCGTATTTTTTAAGCCGATACAGGAAAGCATCACGGCTCAAGCCCAGCAGGCGTGCTGCTTTGCTTTTATTGCCGCCGGCTTTATCGAGTGCCTGGTTGATAAAGTCAATTTCCAGTGATTCGAGATTGATACCTTCATCCGGGAGCTCAAAGCCCGTATGTGACAGTGCTTGACCGGTCTTGAGCTGAATCTCGATGGGCAGCTGATCACTGCTGACGGTTTCACCTGGCATCAATGCGGCAATGTGTTCACACACGTTGCGCAGTTCACGCACATTGCCGGGCCATTCGTATATTTTCAGTACGTCAATCGCATCGTAACTTAACTGCGTCAGCTTGAGATCGTTGCGTTTCGCCGCCTGCTGCAGGAAGAAATCGGTCAGTGCCGGTATGTCGTGTACACGTTCGTGTATGGGAGGCATGCGCAGGGTCACGACGCTTAAGCGATAAAACAGATCCTGTCTGAATTCACCATTGTCGACCATGTTGATCAGGTTACGGTTGGTCGCGGCAATGATGCGCACATCGACAATTTCGACATTATGAGAGCCCAGTCGCTGACATTCACCGTATTCGATAAAACGCAGCAGCTTTGCCTGTAGCGCCAGCGGCAGTTCACCGATTTCATCTAGAAACAGGGTTCCGCCATTGGCTTGTTGCAGATACCCGTCCTTGCTTTCAACAGCACCAGTAAAGGCACCGCGCTCGTGGCCGAACAGCAGGGACTCGATCAGTTCAGCGGGCAGCGTCGCGCAGTTTACGGTGACGAAGGGTTTGTCGGCACGGTTGCTGGTTTCCTGAATAGCTTTTGCCAGCAACTCCTTGCCGGTGCCGGTTTCACCTTCGATGAGTATGTGGACATCGGTTGCTGCCACAATCTGGGCAGTGCGAATGACTGCTTCCAGGGCTGGCGAATGCCCTATAAGTCGTTGAAAAGCCTGATTATTATTATCAGAACGCATCATTGACTCAGTGCTGGTGTTGATGTGTTGCGTCAGCATTTGAGTGCTCTGCATGGTCATGCTCCATCGGAATCAACAGGGTACCGATAGCCATCAGGATGATGATCAGGCCGACGATCTGGCGCGCGGTTGATGAGCGGGCGAAGCGTGTCAGCCAGGATGTCATAAAACCGGTGGCGATCAGTGTGGGCAGGGTGCCGAGGCCGAATGCCAGCATGGTTATGGCGCCATTAACGGCATCACCTGCAGTCAGCGCCCACAACAGCACGAAATACACCAAACCGCAGGGCAGCCAGCCCCAGATCAAGCCATAAGCCAGTGCCTTGGGCAGCGATGCCACCGGTAACAGTTTGCGCCCGATGGGTTCAAGTTTTTTCCATACAGGCACACCGACTTTTTCAACCACGGCGAGCTGCGGTACCCAGCCGGCCAGGTACAGACCGATGGCGATCATCATCGCCACGCCGATGGCCTGGAGTACGGTATGGCCCTGGCTGAAACTGGCCGTGGTCACGACGCCGGCGCCAATTGCGCCTGCAATCAGGCCGGCGAGGGTATAGCTGATGATGCGGCCGATGTTATAGGTCGATACAAACAGGAACATGCGCAGTTTGCTGCTGCGAATTTCCGCAGGCAGGCTCAGGCTGAGAGCACCAATGATGCCGCCGCACATGCCAATACAGTGGATGGTACTGAACAGCCCCATCAGAAATGCGGCAGTGAAGGTAACGGGATTGTCCATAGGAAGTAAAACCGGATAGATATGTCTAGCGAAACAGCGGCATATCGCCAAGCTGATGAAATCGGGAAGCGAAGTTTAACGCGTAAAAGCCCGCGCAGTACTGATATACATCAATACCGCGTCAATACGTGTCCTCTAGTACCGGCCGGAAGAGCGGCGAGGCGTATCGTCACTGAAACTGCCATCGCCCCGGGAGTCATTGTAGCCGGAACAACCACCGAGAATGAGCAGTAATACAAGGCTGAATAGCACTGATAATTTACGCACGGTAATACCTCTTGGTGTCAGTAATTTGGGACCGTATAAACGGGCGTAAATTTCCCGCAAAATAAAAAACTATGTTTCATTTTTTCCTCGTCCCTCGTTACTCGTCCCTCGTTCCTCCCGTCAGGGTGCCCCACATATCATGTTCATCCGTTGCATCGATACGGACCTTGGTGAAGTCGCCCGCGTGAAGCCGCGTCGCGCCTTCGATATATACCAGGCCGTCGATATCCGGGGCATCGGCAGTACTGCGTGCAACAGCACCGGCTTCACTGACTTCGTCGATCAGGACAACTTGTTCGGTGCCGATTTTCCGCTGTAATCGCTGGGCGCTGATTTCAGCCTGTTTCAGCATAAACCTTTCCAGTCGCTCCTGCTTGACAGCTTCATCAACGGGGTTGGGTAGCTGGTTGGCTGCTGCACCTTCGACTGCCGAATAGGCAAAACAACCAACACGATCAAGCTGTGCTTCATCAAGAAAATCGAGTAGCTGTTCGAAATCCTGTTCGGTCTCACCCGGAAAGCCGACAATAAAGGTGCTGCGAAGTGTCAGCTCGGGACAGGCTTCACGCCATGACTGTATGCGCTGCAAGGTATTTTCAGCAACGGCTGGGCGTTTCATTGCCCTGAGGATTTTGTCACTGGCGTGTTGGAACGGGATATCCAGGTAAGGCAGTATCCTGCCTTCAGCCATCATCGGTATGATTTCATCCACGTTCGGGTACGGGTATACGTAGTGCAATCGCACCCACACACCCAGGCTGCCGAGTGCATCGCACAGTTCGGTCATGCGGGTCTTCACCGGCATGCCGTTCCAGAATTCGGTTTTGTATTTCCTGTCGACACCGTAGGCACTGGTGTCCTGTGAGATCACTAGCAGTTCCTTGACCCCGGCTGCGACCAGTCGTTCGGCTTCTGTTAAGACGTCATTGACTGGACGACTTACCAGGTCGCCACGCAAGTCTGGAATGATGCAGAAGGTACAGCGATGGTTGCAGCCTTCGGATATCTTCAGGTAGGCATAATGGCGCGGCGTCAGTCGTATACCCTGTGGCGGCACCAGGTCGACAAAAGGATCATG
>JAASSE010000267.1 GCA_021768055.1 Gammaproteobacteria bacterium
AAGGATGCGAAGATAAAAAAGCAGCATCCGAGAAAGTGAAATGCCTTCTGGCATAGCGTAGGCTTATGCATTTTCTTGTCCTTTCCTTTTTGAGTGTGCCAGTTCATTATGATTTTTTTGTCGAACTGTGTATATTGCTGTTTCAATCCCGGGTGTATCTTGTGTACTATTACCCATATACACAGGAGAGAGATATGAAGTCTCGTTTCATTAAGCCTAAGACAAAATACCGGATTGTTATTCGCATGCGTTGCTGCGAAGACTGTGTGCGATTACGAAAGCATGCTATCAATCTTGGTTACACGGAGGTGGGGTTAGTGAAATTCATAGGTCATATCCTCTTTTGGTGGAAGAAAACTAAGCCAGTCAAAAAGGCATAGTGTTGTTCTGTAATGGATACAGCAATACACTTGCATGGAATTGTTTGATAACGCTTAACGACATGGAGAATATTAATGTCATCAGATGTAACTACTGAAGAAGTAGTCGACGAAGTACAGGACACGGAATCGTCTTTTGAATCAGTTGGCGAAGGATCATTCACAGAGGCACCTACCCCGGACGTTGTTCCAGAAGATACCACGCAGCCAATAGCTGAAGATACAGTGGATCACGGTGCTCAGCCCGAGGCATATCAGCCTTCACTCACAGACCAGATAGCCGGGCTTGGCTTCACGGATGTTCAAAACGAAGCCGATGCACAGACCAGACTGCTGCAAAGCTACCAGCAGTTACAGGATCAGAACCAGCAGTGGGCTGATTATTATCAGCAGACACAGCATCAGGTCGAGCAGAACCAGCGCCTGATTGATTATGGTCGGCAGTATCAGGACCTGCTCTCCTCTCCACAGTGGCAGGAATACCAGCAGGGTCAGCAGCAACAGTCTGAGGAACAGGAAGCAACACAGCCTGATCATTGGTGGAATCCACCTGAAGTAGACTTCCAGAGTCTGGAGAGATGGAGAGAGCAAAAGGTTGACCCGGCGACCGGGGAAATCTACACCGACTGGAAAGAAGGCGCCCCGGCAGAACTTCGTCGTGCATCTCAAGAGTATGTGCACTACATGGAAGACTGGGCGGAAAAGATTATCCGTCGCCCGCAGGAAGTCCTTCCTCAGATCATAGAAAAAGAATTCGACAAACTGTTTGAAGACCGCTATGGAAAAGTGATAGACGATGCGGTGTCACGACAGAAGGATGTCGAGAAGCAGTACAATGTCGAGGACATCATGACCCGCAATGCGGACTGGCTGTACGAGAAAGATCCTCGCACAAACCAGTTGCTGACCGATGCGAACGGTCAACAGGTGATGACTCAACAGGGTCGTGCTGTTACAAATTATGTTAACTACTTCCGTAACATCGGAATAGATGACCCCAATACATTGTGGACGTTGGCTACACGGATGTATGCTGGTGACCTTGCAACAACAGAACTCAGTCAGGGTGCTGAAGTTGCTCAGGCTCAACGGCAGAATTACCAACGCAATGTGGAGCATTATCAGCAGCAGGCACAAGCACCTCCTCAACGTGAGGCCGGGTACATTGAGCCAGCCGGTGGAAGTGTTCCTAACTCTGACCAACCAAGTTCGCAAAACCAGCATTTGTCGGCTGGTGAGAAGCTGCGCCAACAGGCGTTAGCGGACGGTATGTTTTAGACTTTAGAAGAGAAAGGTTGAGAAAATGGCATATAAGGGTTTCAATCCTGTAGCCTTTTCCCGAACCGCAGCTACTACGCTAGCTAAACACATCCGTGAAGTCGAAGAGTCCATGCTCCGAAACTATCAAATGGGTGCGTTGCTAGAGGCCGCAGGTCGGGTCAACTACAACAACTCCGGTGAAGGCTTTGACTGGCCAGTCCAGTTCCGTCTTCATAAGGTCGAAGGAAACACTGGGGAAACCCAGCGTAACTTCGCACGTCGTAACTTGTGGAAAACGGCTAGTCTGGAATATCGTGGCTACCAAGCTACGGACTCCATGTATTACCGTGAATTCCGCTCCAACCGTGGCCCGGAAGGTGTCGTGAAGGTCTTCGAGAATTTCGTAGATCGCCTCGAAACTTCCATCACTCAGGTTCTCGGTACCGAGTACTACATTGACGGTAGTGCTTCTGGCAACGAACAATCATGGCATGGCCTTGAATCAATGTTCGCTGTTAACGGTACAGTTAACATCTCCACTGGTGCTCAACGAACAGCTAATGCAGCTGATAAAGTTGGTTACGCAAGTGATACCTATGCTGGTCTTTCGACTCAGCTTGGTAATGCTGGTGGTGAAAACGAATCTGGTGCTGTATGGCCTGATGGTATCGCTGATAGTGAGTATGACTTCTGGAGTCCACTGATTGTGAACTATACGTCAACTGCCTTTGGTGGTTCGGCTGATACGTTTGCTGCTCAGGGTGATGAAGCTATGCGTTACGCTATCATCAATGCTCAGCGTAATACCAGCAAGAACGGTCAGATCACGAACATTTTCTTGGCTCGTGACCTGTACACAGACTTGCTGAACCTGATCGACGATAAAGAACGTATTCAGATTTCAAGTGAACACAGCTTGCGTGCACTTGGTTTCAAGAATGTTCTTAACTTCGACGGTGTTGAGGTTAGCTGGGAAAGTGGCGTACCAACTGGTGTTGGATACGGTATTAATTACGACAATATGGAACTCAAGTCCATGGATGATAATCTCCTTCGCAGTGAAGGTCCTGATTATGATATCCATAGTCAATCGTTCAATGCTGTTGTAAGTACGTTGTCGAACCTTAAGTTCTCAAGCCCTCGCAACTTCTTTAAGTTGGCTGCATTGGCTTAAGGTGTTTTTTAGCAAAGGAAGAAAACGATGAAATACGTTGATCCTCCCTTCATGCTGGGCGAGACCCTTAAGGGTACAGACGACGACGGCAACGAAATCAATTCCCACTGGGAAGGACAGATTTTTGAATTGCCGGATGTCGACGTTAGCGCGTCAAGCATTCGTGGCTCCAAGGCCCGCAAAGGTGGTCGCCAGATTAAAGCTGTTATTTGCCGCAACTCAAGCGGTTCA
>JAASSE010000268.1 GCA_021768055.1 Gammaproteobacteria bacterium
GACCCATGACACAAGTGCCGTACCGATCAACCAGCGCCAGCGCGCCTGCTGCAGCAGCCACCAGAGACAAGCGGCCAGCACCGTCGCATGAGTGGCATGACCACTCGGAAAGGAGAGATCAGGCGGCAACGTCGTCAGCAGTTCCTCTGTCAGAGTCGGTCGCGGCCGGGCAATTACCATCTTGAGCAAAGAAGTGGTTAATGCCGCGCCGGCAAACGACATCGCCAGTATCCAGGCCTCCGCCTTGCGTTGGGCGACAAGCAACCACAAGGCTGCCAGTACAACGAAGGGGGTCAGTAAATATAAAGAGCCGAGCCATGTCGTCCACTGGAAAAACACATCAGCACTGGTGGCACGCAGACCGGATAGTTCGGTGAGAATTTGGCGATCAAGTATCTCTGTCTTACCCTCCACGATCATGAAGGTGAGTAGCACCAGCAGGCTGGCCGAGACAACGGCTGCCAGGAATGCTCCTCGATGCGGGTTACGTTTGATCAGCATGGCATGACGCTTTAACCAATCTAAACCTGCTTCTCAGGCATGTCCAGATCCGCTCGCTGGAGCATAAACTCGAAATTCATGCCATAGCTGCTGGCAACCAAGGGTGCGCCGAATACAAATTCGCCGGGAGCGATTTCTATCTCACCTGTCATTCACAAACGGGGCAACTGATACCAAACATTCCCTTCAGGGTGAAAAAAAACACAATAGCCATCACCGCGCCGGCGGGCAAGGTAATCAACCAGGATGCCACGATGTCACGGATGACCCTCAGATCCACGGCTGCCACGCCACTGGTCATACCCACGCCCATGACTGCACCGACCGCAATGTGGGTGGTAGATACCGGCAAACCTGTCTTGGAGGCCAGTACCACGGTGGTGGCCGCCGCCAGTGTTGCGCAATAGCCGCGCGTGGGCGTGAGATGAGTGATCTCGCTGCCGATGGTACGCATCACGCGGTAACCAAGCGTCGCCAGTCCGAACACGATGCCGAAGCCGCCCAGCACCAGAATCCACAAGGGCATGTCCGCTGTTTGCGCTACTTCACCACCGGATTTAACCAGGCCAACCACTGCTGCCAACGGACCTATACCATTGGCAACGTCGTTGGAGCCATGAGCAAATGCCATGGCACAGGAGGTAAATATCATCATGGGCACGAATGTCTTCTCGACACTGGCAAAGTGAAATTCCTCATCAGCCGCCTCGTCAATCTGGACGCGATTGATCATGTACCTACCAATAAACGCCAGGGCCAGCCCGAATAACACGGCGATAATTAAAGTGGTCACGGGACCATAATCCAGATGCAGATGTTTAAGGCCCTTGAACATGGTCACCA
Organism: Gammaproteobacteria bacterium; assembly: GCA_021768055.1. Taxonomy (GTDB): domain Bacteria; phylum Pseudomonadota; class Gammaproteobacteria; order SZUA-229; family SZUA-229; genus JABDQW01. The sequence goes on from JAASSE010000268.1 coordinate 1,345, forward strand.
GGCTGACGATCCAGCCGACCAGGAAGACATACATCGGTCCCCATTTCTTCGCATTCTCGAACGGCTTTTCAGTCCGCAGTATCAGTCGCTGGATGCTGACCATCAGACCAAAGGCAAGGACCCCGCCAAGCAGAGGGGAGATTACCCAACTCGTTACAATCTGTGTGATTTTGCCCCAGTTGACGGCACTCATGCCGATAGCCACCACGGCGAAGCCAACCAGTCCACCGATGATTGTGTGGGTGGTCGAGACTGGCCAGCCCTGCCATGAGGCAATCATCAGCCAGACGGCAGCAGCCAGCAGGGCTGCTAGCATACCGAACAGCAGGATCTCTGGTGTACCGGTAATGGCCTCAGGGTTGATAATCCCCTTGCGGATTGTCTGAGTAACTGAACCACCGGCGATGAAGGCACCGGCAAACTCGAAAATTGCGGCGATGATGATCGCCTGTTTTACGGTGATGGCGCCAGAGCCCACCGAAGTACCCATGGCGTTGGCGACATCGTTGGCGCCGATACCCCACGTCATGTAGAGACCGAATACGATGGCCAGTATCATGAAAACTGTGCCGTACTCAGCAATAACCTCCATGCACCCTCCCCCCTCACATTTGAGCGTTAGCGTGCAAGTAACAAACGTGCCCTTATAGCAAGCACTTCTGAATAGTCGGCCAGGTCGTCAACCCAGCCAACCAGCTGATAAAGAAAAATAACCGAGACCGGATCCATGCTCTTGGCGTGAGTAAACAAAGCATGCGTGATTTCAATGCCTATACTGTCAGCTTTCGTCTCTATACCGACGACTTCATGTATCAGCTCGTGGGTTTTCTCTACATGAGGCCCCTTGAAGCCGGTCTCAACAAGGTCTTCGAATGATTTGACAATGTCATACGCACCTTTGACTGCCTCGGTGACACGATTGACAAGTCGCATGATAGGTTTACGCATTTCTTCCGGCACATCCATGGGCAGGTCGAGCATAAGGCCGATAATGTCCTGGGTGCGGTCGGTAATTGCTTCCTGCATTTCCATTACTTCTAGCAGATCACGACGGTCCACAGGTAGAAACATTGTTTTCGGCAACCGATTCTGCAGTTCTTCAAAAATCTTGTCAGCATCTTCCTCGAGCTGGAATATACTGTCCTTGATCTCTTTGAGTGTTTCTTTGTCCTGATTGAAGAAAGCCTCGAAAGCGCTGGACATATGCATCACGCATTCGTTTGCGATACTCATATGCTTTTTCATGGGCTTGAAGGGTGATTTCCCGAAAAGCTTGCTGAAGTTGATTGTTGTGGGCATAACTCTTTCCTCTCAAACTTTGTTGCTGGAATTGTTTATGAAATACAGAGATCCAATCTGTGTTATCCAACAACACGATCCGGATGAGAACAGTTGCAAATTCCCTGCCTGGCACTTACCGAAATTACAGATACTGACGTAAAACTTACTGAATGTAAACTTGCACCATGCACTGAGTAATAAAAACAACAAACAACTATCAAAGATGATGAAGACGAGTGGTAATAGCGGAAATGAGATGTATTAAGCGACCTTTTATATATACTGCCAGCTTAAATCGATCAAACGTAACCCATTAATAATTTTGGTTAGTTTTTCTAAAAATGTGAAAAATATGTATATTCATTAATGATTTACATAATCTATTCACCCTGTTAATTTTGACCAACACGTGTAAACCCC
>JAASSE010000269.1 GCA_021768055.1 Gammaproteobacteria bacterium
ATCTGGCAGTGCCGCGCGATATCGAGCCCGAAGTTAATTCGCTGGATGATGTTTACCTCTATACCGTCGATGACTTGCAGGAAGTGATTAATGAAAACCTGCAAAGCCGACAGCAAGCCGCAGAGCAGGCGCGGGAAATCATCGACGAAAAAATCGAGCACTTTATCGGCTGGCAGCGCTCATTGCTTTCCGTCGATGTGATCTCGGAACTGCGCAACACGGCGTTGGAATTCAGTGATGATGTTCTGAAAAAATCCGTTAAGCAACTTGCAGCCGGGCATGACCCGGAAGATGTATTGGCTTTTATGGCCCATACATTGACAAACAAGTTTCTGCATCAACCCAGTTCTGAATTGCGCAATGCCGATGAGGAAGAACGTCATGATCTGATACAGGCGGCACGGCGCCTGTTCATTGATAAGCCATCTAAATAACTGTTACCGCTGTGAAAGAATCGATACTGAACAAACTAAACAACCTGATCGACAGGCATGAAGAAATAGCCGGCTTGCTCGCCGACCCGGACATTATTGCCGACCAGGACCAGTTTCGCTCATTGTCCAGGGAATATGCGCAACTCGAGCCCGTGGTTAATTGCTACCAGGATTATTCAACGGCAAAAGATAATCTGAAAAGTGCGGAAGACATGCTTGCCGATGATGATCCGGACATGCGCGAGATGGCTATTGAAGAAAAGGCCGAGGCTGCTGCACAGATTGAAACACTGGAGGTGGGTCTGCAGAAACTGTTGTTACCGAAAGACCCACATGACAGCAGCAATATCTTTCTCGAGATTCGTGCCGGCACCGGCGGTGATGAAGCTGCAATATTTGCCGGCGACCTGTTTCGCATGTACTCGCGTTACGCGGAAAATCATCGCTGGCGTGTTGAAGTCATGACGCAGAACGAAGGTGAGCACGGCGGCTACAAGGAAATCATTGCGCGCATTATTGGTGAAGGCGCCTATTCCAGGCTCAAGTTTGAATCCGGTGCTCACCGCGTACAGCGTGTACCTGAAACAGAATCACAGGGCCGTGTTCATACCTCAGCAGCAACTGTTGCAATCATGCCGGAGCTGGATGATGTTGAACAGATTGAAATTAACCCGGCTGATCTGCGTGTGGATACCTTCCGCGCCTCCGGTGCAGGCGGCCAGCATGTGAACAAAACCGACTCAGCAGTTCGCCTCACACATATCCCCACCGGTACGGTGGTCGAATGCCAGGACGAACGTTCGCAGCATAAGAACAAGGCACGCGCGATGTCGCTGCTGCAAGCGCGAATCATGGACGCTGAACTGGAAAAACAACGCCAGCAGGAGGCGAAAACACGCAAAAGCCTGGTCGGCAGCGGTGACCGTTCCGAGCGCATACGCACCTATAATTTTCCGCAAGGACGTATCACCGACCATCGCATCAACCTCACTTTGTACAAGCTCGATGAGTTCATGCAGGGCGATCTTGACCAGGTGATTGACCCGCTGATAAATGAATACCAGGCCGAGCAACTCGCATCCCTTGCAGACTGAAACCGACATTCATACCGTGACTACGATCAGCCAGGCATTGCAAGGTGCGCGGCACGAACTGCAGGCATGTAGTCCAAGCCCCGCTGTTGATGCGGGCATACTGTTATGTCACGTGCTGGCATGCACGTCCGCCCATTTAATTGCCTGGCCTGAAAAAGAGCTGAATGCTGAACAGGCTATGCAATTCGAGCAGCTGGTAGCACAACGTAAACAGGGCACACCGGTCGCCTACCTTACCGGCACCCGGGAATTCTGGTCACTGGATTTCAAGGTAACGCCGGATGTGCTGATTCCACGTGCGGAAACCGAAACCCTGGTCGAATTCATCATCGAAACCTTCAGTGAACAACCATCGCTCAACGTGGTCGATCTCGGCACCGGTAGTGGCGCCATTGCCTGTGCACTGGCCCGGGAAAGACCGGGCTGGAACATCACCGCTACCGATGTCTCCGAACAAGCACTCGTCATTGCACAGCACAATGCCACACTGAACCAGGTGAATATTGCTGAGTTTGTACACGGCAGTTGGTTCGAACCGATACGCGACAGGCAATTTGATATTATTGTCAGTAATCCGCCCTACGTTGCCGTTAACGATCCTCACCTCGAATCCGGTGACCTGCGTTTCGAGCCGACCAGTGCACTTACCTCCGGTGAACAGGGCATGGATGACATCAGGCGGCTGACGCAACAGGCTGGCGCCTGTCTCAAATCCGGCGGCTGGCTGATTCTCGAACATGGTTTTGACCAACAACAGCTGGTCCGTGAAGCTTTTGGAAAAAGCGGCTTCATCGACATTATCCAGCGTAACGATATTGCCGGACTACCCCGCATGAGCGCGGCACACAAGGCCTGAAGCGGTATAAAAAAACGCACTTGAAATCAGCATTGCACTGGCCTAGATTAGGGATATGCCACTGTGTAATGACGTCATTAAAAACCGCGAAATTCGCTTCATGTTGTCCACCCCGGATCAGGCGGAAAAGGCCATGCACCTGTTAGGTGATGTAGAAGGCATCGAGCACATGGAAGTCACCCAGGCCAACAACCTGCAGATCTGCTACAGCGTGGAAAAATTGACTCTGCAGATGATAGAAAACGCCTTGCGTAAGGTGGGTTTCGAACTGGACGACAGCCTTGTCACTGTAATCAAGCGCGCTGTGTTCTCTTATTGTGAAGATGCACTGCGTGCAAGCCTGGGCGTGGATCATGAAGGTGAACAGAAACGTGACCTTTCACTGCCGACACAGTTGTTACAAGATCCGCGACCTGATGACTGGCGTAATTACGTTTAATAGGTACTAGGTACTAGGTACTAGCAATTAGGGTACCTGTATCCCCTGACTTCTTACACCCCTTTCTCGATCGCTATCTATAGCATTGCTGTTATTATTAGCGCATGAACGATGAGCAGTTACTCCGTTACAACCGCCAGATCATGCTGCCGCAGATCGATGTGACTGGTCAGCAGAAACTTACCGATGCCC
>JAASSE010000004.1 GCA_021768055.1 Gammaproteobacteria bacterium
CCATTCAGTTACTGATTGATAACAACTGCGAAACCATTCTCGGCAATCATGATCAATCTTTTATTGAAGAAAACCCTGAAGAAAAAGATACACCTGAATACACATTCCTGGACAAGCTGCCTGCCTCACTGGAATATACAATCGAAGACAAGCATATTTATGTGGTGCACGCACATCCGCCAGATTCACAGCATGGCGGCATCAAGCTGCTGGATGTTGACGGAAATATCATCCCGGAGCAAAAAGAATACTGGACCAGGGAACTGGAAGCTTTTGATCATGACGTGTTGATTGTGGGGCATACACACCAGGTGTTTGCCGAGCAGCTCGGTGAGGTACTGGTTGTAAACCCAGGCAGTTCGGCGTTCAATCATAGCTGCATGATACTGACACTTCCGGATATGACTGTGCAGACTTATGCACTTCAAGGCAGGGAAATACTCAAGTCCTGGAACTTCAGCATGTTGTATGGAAGTGATAGCCCTTACCCACCTGCAAAAAACTGACTAACGACTTACACGAAAAAACAAACGACATGAATAAAACAATCCTTTTATTTTGCTGCATGGTACTTGTGGCCTGCGCTAAAAAAGATTATTCATTACCCGATACATATACCAGATCTGCAAACGAACAAACCTTTGTATATGAATGTGATGGTGCATATCGGTTTATCGTGCGTACAGCAGACGATACTGCATGGCTGTTTTTACGCCGCAAGGCGATCGAGCTTGAGAAAACACCTTCAGCCTCGGGCGTGAAATACACAGATGGCAATGTCACATTCTGGAGCAAGGGTGAAGAAGCAATGCTTGTACTGAAAGATACAACTCACAAGAACTGCAGGAACAACCGGAGAAAAGCGGTATGGGAACACGCCAAGCTGAATGGTGTGGATTTTCGAGCGGTGGGCAATGAGCCCGGCTGGACACTCGAAATATCAAATAACGTCGGCATCGTAATGACCACGGATTACGGCCAGAAGCATTATCGTTTTGACGCCGACAGTATTACCTCGGAAGCAGTTTTATTAACCACGGTTTATAAGGCCCGGTCGGCTGACGACCAGATTGAAATCCTGCTGACCGCCAAGCGCTGTACTGACACCATGAGTAACGAAACCTTACCGGTGTCTGTCTCTGTTCAGCTCAATGAAAAAAGCTACGATGGCTGTGGTAAAGCTTTGCATTAATAACAAAGGGGCAAGGATATCCTGCAACGGAATACTTACGACCACGCATACTTCGGCGACATAACGATTACCGCACTAGTCAAACTGGAACTCGATCGGCGAGATGTTTTCCTTTGACTTGTCAAAGCCGGCCCATAGCTCGGCATAGGTCTTGCCTGCAAGCGGGTGCATCAGATCCGGGGCAATCTCGGCCAGCGGCCACAGCACGAAAGCGTTCTTCAGGATCTCATCGCGTGGCAGCCTGAGTCCTTTTTCATCCAGCGCCAGGTCATCGTACAGCAGCAGATCAAGGTCCAGCGTACGCGAGGAGAAGCGTGGACCGCTGCGGTCACGTCCATGCGCGTCTTCGATCTCGGCCAGCGCCCGGTTGGCGGTATGCACATCCTCGCTGACCTCGCAGGCAATCACCATGTTATAGAAAGCATCGCCCTTGAAGCCTACCGCCTCGCTTTCGTACACCGAGGACAGCTCCAGCTCACCGAAGCGCTGGCGCAATGCCGCCACGCCAGCCCGCGTGTTCGCCTCGCGGTCGATATTGCTGCCCAGGCTGATGTAGATCTTCGCCATGGTACACACTGCTAGGACGGTTCACCGCGTTCGATGATGACGCCCACCTCCTTCGAGCCAGTCACCGCACCGGGCTTGCCCAGCTTCAGCCGCAGCCAGCGGACATTGAATTCATCGAGCACGATTTCGGCGATACGCTCGGCCAGGGTTTCCACCAGCTGGAACTCGCTGGCCTCGACGAAGGCGATCAGGCGCTTGGCCACGGCCTTGTAGTTGAGCGCATCATCGATGCTCTCGCTGGCCGCCGGCCTGCGGTTATCGGCCGCCATTTCCAGGTCGATGCTGACAATCTGCTTGATCTCCCGCTCCCAGTCATAGATGCCGATCACGGTTTCGATGCGCAAATCACTGATGTAGACGATATCCATAGCTATCCCGCTGTGCTGTTTGCCGGAACTATACCCACCTGCGACGGGGCTTTCCAGCCGGATTGCGGGCCACAGGCCGCCCGGCGGGCGCCGATTCAGCCTTGTTTCCCCCACGCTTCTCGGCTAGAATTGCCGGTCTTTTGAGTTAGCGCCCGGATTGGGCGGATTTTTGGAGAGTATCATGTCCAGAGTATGTCAGGTCACCGGCAAGAGCCCGATGTCCGGTAACAATGTATCCCATGCTCACAACAAGACAAGACGCCGTTTTATGCCGAACCTGCATAATCATCGCTTCTGGGTGGAAAGCGAGAAACGCTTCGTCAAGCTGTGTGTTTCCTCGCACGGTATGCGCATCATCGACAAGAAAGGTATCGATGCAGTACTGAAAGATCTGCGCGCACGCGGCGAGAAGGTTTAAGGAGAGTCATCATGCGAGACAAAATCAAACTGGTTTCATCCGCCGGCACAGGCCACTACTACACCACAACCAAGAACAAGAAAAACATGCCGGAAAAAATGAAGATCAAGAAATTTGATCCGGTGGTACGTAAGCACGTGACCTATAAAGAAGCCAAGATAAAATAACCAACTATAAAAATGTGAACAAATAAAAACCCGGCAATGCCGGGTTTTTTTTCGCCAGAGATATTCCAGCTATTCGCTTGTACAGGTCATGTCCTGGCCGCAACACATCGGTGACTTCACCTTGCCATGTCCATTCGGGCACTCGGACACATGAACGGTCTCGCCTTCTTCTGTCTCGATTGAACTGTGCTTGAGTTCAGCATTGCATTCGCCGCAGGTCATGGTACCGATAGTCATACCACAGACTTCACATTTATATGATGCCATATCATTCTCCCCTGGAATCAGAACGTCTAGATTAAGCCTTTCAGCTAGTTAATAAACATTACGAATTAAATGGATAACCTGTAACTATGCCGCCTCTGGTGCAGGATATGCATTCGTAAGTTCGTCGTAGATATCGTTCTTGAATGAAACGGAATTACTGTCCAGTCTCTTCATAATATCAGCCAGACATTCATTATCTTCGCGCCCGTCCCAAACCTTCTGGTAGGTGCCTTCCTTGTAGCCATTGTCCTGGCGAAACATGTTCAATACGTTCTTGCCGACATAAATTTCGAATAACTCGTCAAAAGGCATGTCCAGGTGTTGCATAACACCGGCAATGATCGAGAAATGCGCGCCCTGATCAATCAACGTTTGTTTTGCCAACAGTTCGATGCTAGTTCTGATGTCATCGGTGGATTCCGGGCTATCAAACTCAGCGGCAATTTCAGCAGCCATATTCTGCAGTGATTGACCCTGCTCCAGTCGGATACTCAGTGCAAAGTGTACGATATCGACCACTTCCAGCTTGACCTGCATCACCTCCGGCACCTGTTTCTTCCACCATTTCCAGCCGAAGTGCTCCAGCATTTCCGCGGATTCTATCCAGATCGCCCGGTACCATTCGTTGCCGGCATTACGCCAGTCGGCATTAACCTTGCTGTTCATGTCATCCTGCAATTCCAGCATCGTGATAATTTTCTGCTTCATGATTTTTTCTTGTTATGGGGAAATGTTGGCTTATTTTGGCCCACCAACGGGAAACACGCTAGCACTATAATTAATATGTAATCAACGAGTTACAACCAGCCGGCTCAATAGCGCACAGCGGGTGTTTCGATGGCCAGGCCATTGGAGCGCACCGTCATGTACAGCTCAAACAGACGCAGTTCCTCTGAACCGGATGCAAAAGGTTCCGCACGCATCAGGTTGAGACATTGCTGAACACGTTGCTGCACCGTGGTGATCTCACCGATATCAAGGCGGTATGCTGGAAAGCCATTGGTCATGCCTTCACTGATGTGCTGGCCGCGAATCATGGTACCGGGGTAAAACACGTGGCAATGCTGGCAGGCCATGTCGATCAGTCCATAACGGGTCGTGTACAGCTTTTCACCGCGTGCGAGCAATGCGTCCAGGCCTTCGGTATCGACGGCGACACGCTCCCCTCTGGCCAGATGGCGCACATAGGTTTGCAGTGCGACCAAGTTTTTGTCATCAGGTGCCAGCGCCTTGACGCCCGTCCGTTCTGTACAGGCGATGATCCTGTCCTGCAGGGTGGTTATCGTCTGCGTGCTGCGCTCAACCACAGGATAGCGCGCGATACTTTTTGAATCCAGTCCTTCACCATCCTGCTGGTGGCAATTGGCGCAGCGCTTGCTTGCTCCTGGTAACAGTGAATTAAACAACTCGAGACCCCGGTCGACGGTCAACATCCCCGGGTTATCAAAATCATCATCCTGTAGCGCACGCGTCTCGTCCTTTATATATTCGTAACCCGACTTCGGCTCTGCTAGCAGCACATTGTTGCCGGCAACAACCAGGCCTAGTGTCAGCAGGAACAAACGTGTGCTGTACATCGCTTTCATTTCAATGCCTTCAGGTAGGCGACAACGTCTTCAACCTGTTGTGCAGTCAGAAAGGTGCGCCCGATGTAACGCCTGTCGGGGCGGTTGATCAGAGACGGGTGCCGGTAAAACCCGGGCATAATCGACATTGGGTTGATCTGGCGGGTATCGGCCACACGCAGGCGTAGTTGGCCCTCGTTCAACCGCTTGCCGATATCGACCAGCGACGGTCCAATGGTGCCGTAGACGGAGATGTGTTTCAGCGGCAGCGTGTGGCAAGCAATGCAGTTGCCTCTGCCACTGTCAGATACGATGTCACGCCCTCGTTTGGAATCGCCCTTAAGGCTACACAGTGGTTCCTTGATCTCGTAGTCGGTAACTTGCCATTCGCAATAGTCTTCGACGGGCACCTGGGCTTCACCGCTACCAGCAACCGCAAGCCCCGAGAAAAACAAGGCTACAACAAGGCTACAGGTACGGGCCAGATGCATCGCGAGTTAGAGCGGTTTTACCACGGTGAAGGCACCACGTATATCGCCCACACGAAAGCCCGTCGCCTTATCCTCCGGATAGAGCTGCTTAATTTTTGCCTTTATTTCCGGTGCAACATTTTCGCCATGACATGTCAGGCAAATTTCTCCGGTAGGTATGGCTTTCATGAAGCGGAACGCGCGCTTGCCGTTAACTTCGGTAATTTGCGAGTATTCCAGGGTTTGAGCCGCCTCACCATTGCGCTTGCGCTGTTCAAATTGTTGCAGTACACCGTGTTCCCAGTCATCCGCCTTGTTGGCCGAATTACGGGTCTTCAATGATGTCCGGCGTACATTGAGCCCCTTGAGCTCCGAGATTTTCTTGCTGATTTGCGGGGCGCGCGTATTGCACACCTTGATCGCTTCGATTGGACCTGCTTTCTGCATCGCCGCCATCAGTTCGGCCTTGAGTTCTGTTGCAAGCGCCTTGACCGCCTGCCGGCTTTGCTTGATCATCATTTCATTATCAGCCATTACCGCAAATGAGCTGATTCCGAGTATTACACTGATTAAAATTCGATAGTTCATAGCTGCACCCCTGAATTTGAAGCACGATTGTACGGGATTGCACACGAATCATCAGTGACCCAGGTCACTTAAACGATAAATTAATTATTCTTATTTGCATTAGCCATACCTTGCTTGCCGATAAGTTATCTGTTCCCGTTGTTTTACACTTACTTGACATAAATCAATAACCCAACCCTCAAAAGATTGAGGATATTAATAAGGAGGATTAATCATGAACATTCTGACATTAATGGTTATTCTGGCACTGATTGCAGCAATAGGTGTGCTTATTTGGGGTGTAGGCTCAATGGCTCACGGTGGAACCTATGATCGTGAACATAGCGATCAAATCATGTTTACTCGTATCGTGGTACAGGCTGTTGCTTTTGCTCTGATAATATTGGCGATTATTTACGCCGTCTTCTGAAGGTCAGTAAAAACTGTAAAAAAACCAGCAATAAAAAACCGGCGTCTCGCCCCGGTTTTTACCAAATGAGCTATACATTAAGTGTGACACTGCTCATAGCAACATGAAGCAATATGATAGCGACCTGTAACAATCCCGCATGCATGGGTAACTATGATTTCGAACATATCGCCTTTTTTGCGAAAAAGCGCTTTATTGAAGGTTGCAATACCATTGATTTAATCGGTGCCGCGAAATCTGAGCGCGAAAAAGAAGAAATTGCCCTGGTATCCTTACTCGATGTAGAAGATGAAAAAATTCGGGATCTTCAACTCTGCTGTAAGTACGCCGGACAATGCAAGACGATGGACTGCAGGGAAAGACTTAAAAAAATGATTGAGGAAGCACTGGGCAAATAACCTGGCTAATCAATCAGGCCAATCTCAAAACATCTAATCTATTCTGATCCGGTTCCGATGATTTTGGACGATGGCGCCCCGACGCACGGAGCACCATGTCATACATCGCAGCCAGGTCGCAGCTATAAATCACTGGCAGGTATATCCTTGATCAGCTCCCATTGATCATCCCCTTCTTCGATATTAGAAATCATATCTTTTTCCCAGTTAGCCATAAACTTCCTGTTCAAATTAAGATACAGCTTGCCATCGACGATTTTCCAGGCTTCCGGGCTGGCCTCCAGCTTCCGCCCCACCGTCACGCCATAGGCGCAATATCCATCATACTGTGGCAGATACTTCTCAGGGGCCTTGCTGAACATTTCCTTTTGCTGATCGGAACTGAAATGATATTCAGATCCCTCGTAGACAAAGGCATGCTGTTTGTTGCCTTTTTCGGCTTTGCCTTTAGTGAAATATGAAACCACGTCATAGCCTGATAATGCTACTTCAGGTTTCTGTATGTTTGCATAGGATGGCGAAATCAAAGTGGCAACTGCAAACAATATTAATAATGTTATTTTATGTTTCATCTCACACCTCCCGCGTCATTCGTTTCTGACGCACTATTTCTTAACGGCCAGTATGGATATGCTTTTCACGCCATAGTTATCCATACCCCATTGCGCACCTCCTGAGATAAATCTGTACTCGCTGTTATCACGTACCAGTTCGATCTCAAAACCTGCGTCCCTGATGGTTTCCAGGTACTCTGTTTCGGGCATGGCACCACCGATACAGGCTGCCCAAAGACGTGAATTACAGGTGACGTCTTCCGGCAGGAGCTTTTCGGAGACAATATCGGCAATGGCGAGACGGCCACCTGGCTTGAGAATGCGTGATGCCTCCCTGAATACCTCAGCCTTGTCGACAGCCAGGTTTATGACGCCATTACTAATGACGACATCAAACAGGCTTTCAGCGAAGCGTGTTGACTGAATGTAGCTCTTCGCATAGCAAACGTTTTCAAAACCATGCGCCCTGCGCAGTGACTCTGCTTTATCGAGTTGCTCATCAGTCATATCAACGCCGGTCACCGTACCCGTAGAACCGGAATACAGAGATGCGACAAATGTATCCATGCCCGAACCGCTGCCCAGATCGACAACATCTTCACCTGGCTTGATATCTGCAAGGTCGAAGTAGTAACCGACTCCCGCAAATGAATCGATTGCACTGGAAGGTACCTGGTCCAGGTCGTCCGGCCTGTATCCCAGGCGCTCGGCCATGTCACGACCCATCTCGAAATGGTATTCCCCGTCTGGGTTCATGGCCACATCGCGATACATTGCCTTGACCTTTGTTTCGACCTCTAATGCATCGACTGCTAGATACTGTTCAATGATTTGTGCTGTATTTGTACTCATCCTCATTCCTCCTTTCTCAGATTGGTTGTTGTTCAATTGGCACCGACTGGCAGCTCATCCAGTACAGAACCGTCAACTGGTGCCGTTAAAAAGGTACGTTTAATCAAATCAACACTGTATTTTTCAGTTTTGCGCCAGGGTGTAAGTGCCAGGCAACGTGCCAGGAAGCAATAATTGAATATCACCATCGCTGTTGTACCAATGAGCTGTATCCACAGAACCCAGATCATGTACGGTGCCTGCGACAGAAGCAGAAGTGCCAGGTAAGTTATCCTTAGCTCTACCGGGAATGTCGTCAGACTTTTTTCGCGTAGCGCAAAATGAATAACCTGGAAAATGTTCACGGCCACGAGGACCTCGTACCAGTAGTCAAGCCCACCAAGTGCACCGACAATCAGTACGGTTGTAGCTGCCCAGTAATTCCAGACGATGTCTGGTTTAAACTGCTTGTTGGTAAAATTCAACTTCATCAGTTTCTCCTTATTTGGCCTTGGTTCTGTTGCCATAAAATCTCGTATTTGTACTCAATGACGGGTGCGTGTCGGATTCGGTTCCAAAATAAAGTTGGAACCATTTTTCGACCCATGCGTCTTTGTAAAACGGCAAGAAATAAGTTGGTATATCATGCTGATAGCATCCCAAACCCCGGAATATGATAGGCTGGATACCCCTGTAGCAACGCCGCTGACCATGGGATCCAGCAAACCAAAATCGAGCAACCGGGCTTATTTTGAGGCCAATATCGAGTCCTGCCTGGGCAGGCTGTACGGCACAGCGCTGCAGCTGACAAGGAATCCCAGTGATGCTGAAGATCTGGTTGCCGACACAGTTACCCGGGGACTGGACAAGATCGACACCCTGATCGATTGCAACCGGTTTATTTACTGGCTGCTTCGTATCATGACCAACCATTTCATCAGTGAATGCCGAAAAATTGAAAAACGGACCGGCCACGAGAGCTATGTCGAAGAGCCGGAAAACGATGAGCCATTTTCACTGTACGAGCGACTGCACCAACCCTTCCTGCTATGGTGGGGCACTCCCGAGCAGGACTTTCTCAATAAAACCTTGACCGAGGACATCAGGGCAGCGATTGAGACATTACCGGTTAACTACCGTGTCGTCGTTGTGCTATCCGATATTGAAGGTATGTCTTACCAGGAAATTGCGGACACTATAGATGTACCTGTCGGCACGGTAAGGTCACGACTTGCACGCGGCAGAAGCTTGCTGCAAAAAGCGTTGTGGCAACACGGCAAGGAAAGCAATTTAATAGATCAAAAAAAACCGGGGCAATGAGCATGAGTGATGATGTAAAGATAATTCAATGCGAAGAAGCTATTCGCAAGATGCTAGAATATATCGACGAGGAACTGCACCAGCATGATCATGCATCGATGGAAAAGCACCTCGAAAGCTGCCGCGAATGCTATTCGCGCATGGAATTTGAACAACGATTGAAAAGCATGGTAAAAGATTCAGGTTCCGAGCCCGCACCACCCGGCCTAAACAAGCGTATCAACAAGATCATAAAGGACTACTAACCGTAGCACCAAGGGGGTTAGCATGGTAGCCATTACAAAGTTTACGCGTGAAAACATTTTTGATGCGGTTAAACAGATGTATACAGATGTTGCCATTAAGCCGGAAATGGGATTTCACTTTCCAACAGGCAGGCCGGCTTGTGAATTTCTGGGTTATCCCCAAGATCAGCTCGATGCTGTACCTGTATCCGCCGTTGAATCATTTGCGGGTGTCGGCTACCCGTTCATGTGCAATGCAATCAGACCCGGAGACGTTGTACTGGATATCGGCGCTGGCGCGGGAACGGATGCGCTCATTGCATCCATGCTGACGGGTGATAACGGCAAAGTCATTGGTCTTGATATGACGGACGCCATGCACAGCAAATTTCATGACAATATCAAACAAATGGGCGCAACCAATGTCGAGCCGCTGCTCGGTAACGCGGAAGACATACCTCTGGATGACGCTACGGTTGATGTCATAACCAGCAATGGCGTCCTCAACCTTGTTCCAGACAAACAGGTCGCCTTTGCTGAACTGTTCCGCGTGATGAAACCGGGTGGCAGGCTCCAAATCTCCGACATTATTATTCAGCGATGCGAAGAAGAGCTGGTTGAGGCTAAAAACAACCCGAGACTCTGGGCCGAGTGCATTGTCGGCGCCCTGTACGAGGATTACTATACACGCTGGCTGGAAGAAGCAGGATTTAACAACGTGAAAGTCCTGTTACACCAGGATTATTTCTCAAAAAGCGACAATGCCTCGACCAGGGACGTGGCTCAGCATTTTAACGCGGAGAGCATCACGATCAGTGGATTTAAACCTGATTGACAAGCAGAGGGAATGACAAAGCCGCCCAACAGCATCCTGTTGCGCTATTTGCTCCGAACATTGCTCCACGAGTTCTTCGACTTTTCATTGATACGCCGGTTTCTCCTGGCCTTGGCTTCCTGAACCATCAGGCGACCAACCCAGAGATCGTACTTCTCGGTATCCAGCTCGCACATGACATTTTCGAACGGACCAAGCGCATGGTATTCCATCGGGTGGTCTCTTAATTTGTCACGCACATTTACCGTGTTCTTAACAACCATATCAATACGCGGACGGTAATCGAGCTTGTCATTGATATAATCAATACTGCCCGTGCCGGTCACCGTCACCTCATCTGATTCGAGCAATAGATCATCATTCACCAGCTTGCCTTTGGATACCTTGAAGGTGGTATTCAGGCTTTTGAATTCAGTCTTGTGATCTGACCTTAAATCAGCCTTGAAAGTACGGCTCGTTCTGAAGTCGTTTCTTACGGCATAATCCATCACAGCTTTACGGCTAACGTAATCAAAATCAACGCCCTTAACGACAGGTTTATCCATAGTAAGCTTGATTGTTCCTGTTGCCGTATTCTTCAGTTCGGTCAGGCTCTCTCCTTTTAATTTAAGCCTTGCATCAGCGTTAACTATACCTTCTACGGTGAGATCACCGTTGCCCAGTATTGCTTTCAGTATCGGGTTGATACTCGAATCTGCATCAACATTGTTTACCTTTACAACAACCATTCCAGCAGGTGTTTTGCGTGCATCCAGCTGTATCGCGGCCTTTACTTCGCTTTCACCAACCAGCATCGTTATCGGGTTGGCCTTTACAATGCCATTCTTAATGTGAGACGTGGCACGGAATTTTGTCATCTCGACATCATCCGCCATGATCGAGCCAACATTTAATTTTCCTTCGAGATCTGCGACCCTGATAAAGTCCAGCGGCAGCGGTATCGCGTCCTTGTTTGCCTCTTCATCAACAGTCCTGTAATCACCCAGGCTAAGCTTATCGACTTTCAGATCATATCGAACAATGGGATTAGACATGTCTTCAATATGAACAAATCCTTTGACGTTACTGTCATCCACTTTTGCAACAATATCGTACATATCGATCGTGTCGAAATCCGTTCTAAATGAAGTGCTCAATGATATGTTTTTCAAACTCTGCTCACCGGCCATCTGTGGCATATCGATCTTCAGGTTCTCGGCCAGGGTCGCGGCTTCAAATGTTTTGACTTTCAACGGGCCCTTGATAACCGGAACAGAAAAAATGTTCTCGACATCAAAGTTACCGCTGACCAGAAGCCCTAGCAGGCTTAACCTGGTATTCGTTAACCTGGCTGACTGTGACTGCAAATCGATTTCACTGTCTGCTGCCATGGCAAAAGATACCTTGTCTACGTTTGAGCTCGGGAACAGCGCTTTGACCACTAGCTTGAGGTCATTCGCATTAAACACGGGGGAACCGCTATCGAATTCGAGCGCCGACTTAGCATTCACCGATGCCTGCCACTCGGGCTGATTGCTCTCAACAAAAGCATTGAATTTAACAGGAAGCGGCTGGCCTTCAGTAATTGCTTCCGTGCTGATGCTCATGGATGAAACCTTGAATTGTTTACCGGTAGCAGCATCCATCCAGGTAAGGTTAGAATCCGCCAGCTCGATGCCGCCAACAGCAAGGCCGGCTAGGCCGAATTCTGATTCCATGTTATTACCGCCTGATCCATCCGCTACATCCGACCAGTTGCTTTGACCGGCAGCGTTCTTTTCAAAATCTGCCGTTAGACGATGCAACACCAACTTCTCGATATCGAGGCGTTTCAGGAAAAGTGGAGCGATTTTTATCCTGACATCGAATTGACCAATGCTGGCGAAAGTTGTTTTGCTGAACCCTGAAGGGTTATCGATAGTGACATCATTGAGTTTTATTCCTATCCATGGGTAAAGCGAAATGTCCATGTCACCGGCAATATTGATCGACCGGCCGGTGAAATTTTCGGCCAGTTTGGTGATTTCTTTTCTGTAA
>JAASSE010000051.1 GCA_021768055.1 Gammaproteobacteria bacterium
CCTCGATGAATGCCTCGCTTCAGTAGCGAGTCAATCCGAAAAGCAACGCATCAAGAGTATGATGTACGCGATTCGCTCGCGCGTGATGGAGGGCCACAGCCTGGCCACCGGTCTCGGTGAATACCCCAGGGTGTTCTCGGAACTGTACCGCGCGACTATCGATGCCGGCGAAAAATCCGGCCACCTCGATACCGTGCTGGAACGCCTTGCCGACTACACCGAGAGCCGCCAGGAACTGCAGGGCAAAGTCAGGCAGGCGCTGATCTACCCGGCATTCCTGTCAATTTTTGCAGTCGCAATCGTGATTTTCCTGATGACCAACATCGTGCCCCAGGTCGTATCCGTGTTTGAAGACATCGGCCAGGACCTGCCCGGGCTGACGCTGTCGCTGATCGCGATCAGTGATTTCGTCACCGGTTACGGTATTTACCTGCTGCTGATTCTTGTCGCGGTGACCATGGGTGTGAAATCACTGCTGCAAAAACCGTATTACCGGGAGCGCTACCATCGCATGCTGTTGCAACTGCCGGTGATACAACGGCTGGTGCGCGGGCTCAATACCGCACTGTTCACGCGCACCTTCAGCATACTTTCCAGCAGCGGCGTCACCGTGCTGGAGTCAATGCGAATATCCGCCCAGGTGGTTAACAACCTGCCGATGCGCAACGCCATCATGGATGCGACCGAACGCGTGCGTGAAGGCTCGGGCATCAAGGCCGCGCTCGATCACAGCAAGCTGTTCCCGCCGATGACCCTGCAGCTGATTGCCAGCGGCGAGAACAGCGGTAATCTTGAAGAAATGCTGGACCGTGCCGCCACCCAGCAGGAACGTGAACAGGTCACCCTGATCGCCTATATCGTCGGTATCTTCGAACCGGCCATTATTCTGACCATGGGTGTGCTGGTGCTATTGATCGTACTCGGCATTCTGCTGCCGATTTTTGACCTCAATCAACTTGTGAAGTAGGTGCAGGGGTTTGGTGATCAGCACCGCCACCAGGCCGGCCATGGCGCCGTAAAGATGCGCCTCCACGATCACCCTGCCGCCGGTCATCTCCTCCGAACCTGGCATCGCGCCGGCCATGTATTCCCAGAACAGCTTGCTGCAGAGCAGCAACAGCAGCACATAACCGCTGAACGGGTAAAAGCGGATTTCACGGATAGCACCGTAAACAAACAGCCCGTGCAGCACGCCGGACATACCTACATACCAGACCAGTTCCGGGTGATACAGGTACAGCCCCAGGCCAACGACCAGCGCAGTGAACAGCAGCACGAACAGCCAGTCCAGGATGCTGCCGTAGAGGCTGAAAAACACCGCGATGATGGCAAGCCCGGCCATGTTCAGCGCCCAGTGCGTCCAGTTGAGGTGGACCAGGTGCCCGGTCAGCAACAGCCAGTACTGGCCCTGGTCAATCAGCGCACGATCAAACTGGAAGTCGCTGGCCATGCCGGCCGACTGCAGGCTGAAACAGATAATGAAAATGAACAGCCATAATATGTGGTTCCACTGCGCTTGAATCCGGTTTTTAATAGGCACCTGTATACGCATTTGGTATTATCCTTATTGAATTAACCCGCGATACGCCACTCTAACCTGTCAGTTACCGTTTCGCAAAACACTGGAGTTGTAATCAGTGAAGCATGCTCAAACAAATCCGTCACCACTTAACATGCGGGGCTTTACCCTGATCGAGATCATGGTCGTGGTGGTGATTCTCGGTATCCTTGCCAGCGTGATTGCACCGCGCATCATGGACAACCCGGACAAGGCCCGCGTGTCCAAGGCCATGCATGACATCAATGCGCTTGAAAGCGCGCTCGATGTATACAGGCTGGATAATTATACCTACCCGACAACCGACCAGGGTCTTGAGGCCCTGATCAGAAAACCCACTGATTCACCCGAGCCGCCCAACTGGAAAGAAGGCGGCTACGTCAAGCGCCTGAAGAAAGACCCCTGGGGTAATGACTACCTGTATCTAAGCCCGGGCGAACACGGCGAAATCGACATCTACTCGCTCGGTGCAGACGGTGCCCCGGGTGGTGATGGATTCAATGCAGACATCGGTAACTGGGACAGCGATTCGTAGTCCTGTGATCGGTCGAGCCGGCCGAACACCTGTGCGCTTGATTAAACAACCGGGTTTCAGCCTGCTGGAACTGCTGGTCGTGATCGTCATCATCTCGATACTGATCACCTTCTCCACGCTCGCAATCCGCGGAACCTCACCGCAAGAACTGATACAAACCGAAGCACAGCGACTCGACCGCATTGTGCAACTTGCCCTGGAAGAAGCCATACTCAAGGGTGAAGAGTACGGCATCGAGTTCCTGCCCAATGGATACCGCTTCCTGCGCTATAGCGAAGACGCATGGCAGCCGATGAGCGAAGACAAACTGTTGCGCCAGCGTGATCTGCCTCCAGGCATGGGTATCGAACTCGAAATTGAAAATATTGCAGTTATTATCGATGAGACCAGTGACGATGAAGACGAAAATAAAAAGAAAAAATTCAAGCCCCAGGTTTTTCTGTTATCAAGCGGTGAGATATCACCCGAGTTCAAAGTACACCTGGTAATGCCGGGCGTGAGTACCAGCTATATCGTGTCAGGTTATGTCGATGGCAACCACGAAGCAAAGATCAGCGAGTTATAAACGGATATCCAGCCGGGGATTCACCCTGATCGAGGTACTTGTCGCACTCGTCATTATCACCATTGCACTAAGCGCCCTGATCAGCACTTCAGGCAGCCAGGCCAGCAGTGCCACTTATCTTAAGCAGAAATCAATTGCGCACTGGGTCGCGATGAATGAGATCACCCAGTTGCAGGTCCAGAAAGCCTGGCTCGAAAAAGGCAGCAAGGACGGCAGCGCAACCATGGCGGGTACGGAATGGTACTGGACCGTGTCCGTTAAAGAAACAGAAGATAAAGATTCACGCCAGGTGGAATTCAGGATTTTCACAGACAAGGACCGTGAGGACAACGTCACCCGTTTGACCGGCTATCTCTCCAGACCAAAAGCAGCGTTGGATGTAGCACAACCATGACCAATGTACGCCATTATCACACCGGTTTTACCCTGCTTGAGCTGCTGGTCGCAGTCGTGGTATTCGCGATTCTGTCAGTCATGGCTTATGGCGGCCTCAGCAATGTCATCGACAACAGCCAGCGCACGGATGAGTCAATGCAGCGTCTGCAGCAGGTACAGATGGCGATGCTGAATATTTCACGCGATTTCACCCAGCTTTCCGAACGCAATATCCGCGATGAATACGGCAATTCGAATAATTACATAATGAACGCAGAGGGCCTGGATATCTTCGTCGAATTCAGCCGTGGCGGCAGGCGCAACCCTGCACAGATGACGCGCAGTAATTTGCAGCGCGTGGCGTACAAACTCGAGCAAAACAAACTCTCGCGCTTACACTGGCCACACCTTGACCGCAGCCAGGAAATGCAGCCGTATGAGTCTGTACTGCTGGAGAATGTTGAAAGCGCAGGCGTGCGCTACCTCGACAGCAATAACGAATGGCACAATGAATGGCCGCCACTCAATGCGAGCGCACAGGCAGATGGTGAAAGCACGATACTGACCGCTATAGAATTCAACATGGAGTTACAGGACTGGGGTGAACTGACCCGATTGTTCATGGTGGACACCACATGAGCAGGCCAGACATTCAAAAGGGTGTTGCCATCATAACTGCGCTATTGATCGTTGCCATCGCCACTACGGTCAGCGTTGCTTTCAGTACGCGGCTGCAACTCGATGTACGCAGAACCAGCAACATGATTTCCGCAGACCAGGCCTATCTGAATGCACTTGCCGCTGAAAGCTGGAGCCGCCGAATACTGAAACAGGATCGCGAAGACAGCGACATTGACCACCTCGGTGAAGACTGGGCGATCGAGCTACCTGCCCTTCCTGTCGAAGGCGGCTCGATCAGGGGCAAGCTGACCGACTTGCAGGCCTGTTTCAACCTGAACTCGTTACAGGGTGATGCGCAAGATGCAGGCAGCGCTGTTGCACGTGCCCGCTTTGAACGACTGCTGGTAAATCTCGATGTCAACAGCACGGTTTCGCAATCAGTGATCGACTGGATCGACAGCGATGTTGAAACAACCATCCCTGATGGCGCAGAAGATAATTATTACATGGGCCTGGAAAAACCCTACCGCACAGCAAACGCACCGATGCACAGCGTCAGTGAGCTCAGACTGGTCAGGGGTTTCGAAAATCCCGATACCTACGCAGCTATACTTCCCTATGTATGCACACTGGATGCGAACACGCCGCTCAACGTCAACACGGCACTGGCAGAAGTGCTAAGATCCCTCAGTGAAGAATTCAGTGAAAGCGATATCGAATCCATAATCGAACAACGAACAGATAATGCATTCAACTCCATTGACGAGTTCAAGGCCTTCGGTGACAACGAGAAAAAAATAACAATTTACGATGGATTGTCTGTAAACACTGATTATTTCATGCTGCAAACAGAGTCGACAATCGGACAGGTGCGCGTTATCACCTATAGTGTTATTGAACGCAGCGATGACGGCAGCACCAGGGTAGTGGCACGCACACAGGGTGTGTATTAATGGCTGACACCCTGCTTATACATTTCGATCCCGCGCATCCGCAGCAGGCCAGCTGGTCTCACGTCAATAACCACGGTGAACTAACCAGCCGCATAACCACGGGTGAACTTGCTGATGCCACCGAGGTTGCAAACAGTTATCGCGTAGTGGTGATACTGGACAGCTTCAGCGTTCATCTCAACCATGTAAAACTACCGACTAGTAACCGCCAGAAAATGCTGCGCGCGGTACCTTATGCGCTGGAAGAACAACTCGCCGAAGATGTTGATGATTTTCACTTTGTTATCGGCAAATCCGACACCCCGATGGGTACACCGGTCGCCGGTATTCGCAAGGAAGTGCTGAAAAATGTAATACAGATATTTGAGCAGGCAGGAATCCACCTGGACGCAATTATACCTGATGCATTATGCCTGCCTGCCTCACCTGAACAATGGTCAGTGTTGATTCATGATAACAAGGCGCTGATCCAGTTTGACACAGAAATCGGCACCGCCATCGACACCAATATTCTGCCGTTGATGCTGCAAGCCAGCATTGACCGGGCAGAACAAAAACCGGAAAAGCTGACGCTGTTTTATCTAGACGGCACCACGTTGGATACAGCCATTGACGAAGTGAACAGTGATGCCGAGATCATCAAGCTGGCATACAACACGCACCCACTGGTGGTATTTTGCGGCGAGTTCAAACGGGCATTACAACTGAACCTGCTGCAGGACAAATTCAAACCCAAACGCAAAAGCAGCGGTCAGTGGCAACGCTGGCGTATTGCAGCTTCGCTGGCTGCAATATGGGCAGTTCTCTACCTGGGTACCACCGGTTTAGAGATTGTCAAACTTGACAAGGCCAATAGCGCATTGAGTGCCCAGATCGAAGGCATATACAAAAAAACGTTCCCGCGAAGCAAACGTATCGTAAACCCGCGGGTACAGATGGAGCAGAAGCTTAATGAACTCAAGGGCGGCGGCGTACAAAGCAGTCAGTTCATGGCCTTGCTGACAAACTCCGTGACTGCACTGAGCGGTGCCAAAAACGTCACCATCCAGTCCATTGACTTTCGCAATAATCGCATGGACATTGGGATTACCAGTACCAACCTGCAATCCGTGGAAACCCTGAACAAGCAATTAAACGCCAATCGCAACCTCAAAGCTGAAATCGTTTCCGCCACTTCCGAGAAAAATATCGTCAAAGGCAGCATCAGGCTGCAAAAGGCAGGCACATGAAACAACTGAATGACATTCAGCAATGGTATCAGGGCCTGCAGCAAAGAGAACGCTATCTCGTGCTATCAGCCGCTGCTGTCATTATCATTACCCTTTTGTATATATCTGTATGGGAACCCATACACAAGGGTGTTGAAGAGCAGTCGCAACGCTATCAAAACCAGCTGAAGATCCTCAACTGGATGCAAGATGCATCAGCTGAAGCCCGTGCATTGCGAGCATCCGGCACTACCAGCAAGCGCCTTAACAGCTCGCAACCGGTTACCCTGCTGGTCGAGAAAAGTGCGCAATCAGCCGGCCTCAAAAAATATGTCAGTAAACTCGAATCCACTTCAGACAAGGGGGCACGCGTTACTATAGCCGCCGCCTCGTTTGACCAGATGCTGTTGTGGCTGAACACCCTGCAAAGCCAATACGGCATTACAGTTTCTTCCGCCAGCCTGGACCGTAACAACAAGCCAGGAACGGTTAATGCACGTCTGACTCTCAACCGCAGCTGATGCAACTCCGTAGCTATATTCTTGCCGGCATTGCTGCATACCTGATATTTGTTATTACCAGCATTCCGGCATCGCTGGTTATCAATGTCTTTGGTGAGCAATTGCCTGTACAGGTAAGTAATATCAGCGGCACCCTCTGGAACGGGCAGGCTGGGAAAATCGGCAACCGCAAGGGTTTAACACTGACGCAAGCACACTGGTCCGTTGTTCCCTGGCATCTGCTGCTTGGCAAGCTCAGCTACGATGTTAACGCAAAATACAACAATGCCGCCGTCAGTCCGCGCCTGTCAGCCAGCCTGCTGGGTAAATTGACAGTACAGGACCTGAAGTTAACCCTGGAGGCTCCGGACATGGCCTCGATGATCGCTTTGCCCGTTGGCGAATTGTCGGGCAACTTCAATATTCATGTAAACCAGGCACGCTGGTCAAAGGGCACCGTACCCGCAATCAACGGCGTAATAAAATGGGATGAGGCCGCCATTACCATTACCGAGACCGCCGACCTGGGTAATGTTTCATTGATACTCAGTGAAGCGGAACAGATGCCTTTCCAGGCACGTATCAGTAACAACGGTGGCGACCTGTCGTTACAAGGCCAGTTGAGCACAACTAAGAACGGAACCTATACACTCGAATTAACCATGAAGCCTACAGCAAGCGCAAGCAACAA
>JAASSE010000270.1 GCA_021768055.1 Gammaproteobacteria bacterium
ACCAGCGTAACAAGGAAGTGGGTGTGGGCGCAGTCGCCGACGGTTCGGAAAGTACCAGCGACACGATACCGGTCGGCATCATCAACCTCGCTGGTATTGGTGACATTATCGCGGCTAGTCTTGGCGGTGTTGAATCTGCCGCCAATATCCTCAATACCATCGGAACCGGCGCCGTAATCGGCATCGGTACCGAGACCAGTTCAGGTGCCCGTTACGGCCTGCTGCTCAAGGCATTACAGAATGACGCCGCGGCTAATATCCTGTCGACGCCGAGCATTGTCACGCTCGACAACGAAGAGGCGGAAATCGTGGTCGCACAGAACCTGCCCTTTATCACCGGGCAGTTCACCGGTGCCGGCACACTCGACCCAGGCAACCCGTTCCAGACCATCGAGCGCCAGGACGTGGGCCTGACCCTGAAAGTCACTCCGCAGATCAATGAGGGCGATACCATCAAGCTCGACCTCGAACAGGAAGTCTCCGATGTGATTGCCATTACAGACAATAGCGGCCCGGTCACACGCAAGCGTTCAATGAAAACCAGTGTACTGGTTGACGATGGCGGCATCCTGGTACTGGGTGGTCTGATCGAGGAAGTTGATAATGATACACAGAGCAAGGTACCCCTGCTGGGTGACATCCCCTTGCTCGGAGCCCTGTTCCGCTCAACCGCCAGCGAGAAGCGCAAGCAGAACCTGATGGTGTTCCTGCGCCCGAGCATTCTGCGTGACTTTACCGACGCCGCCTATGTCACCAATGAAAAATACAATTACCTGCGTGCGCAGCAATTGCGGGGCGAGGAAGAGGGCTTCGGTCTTATCAAAGACAAATCGGTATTACCGCCGCTACAACCGAACAACCTGGACTCGGCACAGGCCCAGGCCGATACCAGCAAATCCAACACCAGTCCTGTAGTTAATGACGCGATTTGGGACGATGAAGATGAGTTCTTCTGAGCAGTTAGAACAGCAGCCTGATACCACCCCGCAACAGGAACTGACCCCGCAAACACTGCCGTACGCTTTCGCCAAACGCCACGGCGTGTTGCTCGGCCACATCGAAGACAACCAGGTGCAGGTACTGCACCGGCAGGACTTCAGTCCCGGCATCCTCGCCGAAATCAGCCGCGTTACCGGCCGCAAGCTCGAACTGAGCCCGGCATCGGATGAGCAGTTCGATGCCTTGCTGGCGCAGACCTATGAACAGGGCAGCGACCAGGCCATGGCGATGATGCAGGGCGTCGGTGATGAACTCGATCTCGATGAACTGGCGGAAACGCTGGAACCCGAAGACCTGCTGGAAGCAGATGACGATGCCCCGATTATCCGCCTGATCAATGCCATGCTGACCGAGGCGATCAAGGTCAATGCATCGGATATCCATATCGAGCCATTTGAAAACCGCATGCGCGTGCGTTTTCGTGTCGACGGCATGCTGCGCGAAATCCTGCGGCCACCGGGCAATATCGCGCCGCTGGTGATCTCCCGTATCAAGGTGATGGCAAAACTCGACATCGCCGAGAAACGCCTGCCCCAGGACGGACGAATTTCATTGCGCATTGCCGGGCGCGCGGTTGATGTGCGCGTATCAACCCTGCCATCCGGTTACGGTGAACGCGTGGTACTGCGCCTGCTCGACAAGCAGGCGGGCCGCCTCGATCTCGAACACCTGGGCATGGTCGAAGGCATCAGAACACGCTTCGATGAGCTGTTACACAAACCGCACGGCATCATCCTGGTTACCGGGCCAACCGGATCAGGTAAAACCACGACCCTGTATGCCGGACTGACGCGGCTCAATGTCAAAAGCCGCAACATTCTCACCGTGGAAGACCCGATCGAGTATTACCTAGACGGCATCGGCCAGACCCAGGTCAATCCCAAGGTCGACATGAGTTTTGCCCGCGGCCTGCGCTCGATTCTGCGACAGGACCCTGACGTGGTGATGATCGGCGAAATCCGTGACCTGGAAACAGCATCGATCGCAGTGCAGGCGAGCCTGACCGGCCACCTGGTACTGTCGACCCTGCATACCAACAGTGCGGTCGGCGCCATCACGCGACTACGCGACATGGGTGTTGAACCCTTTTTGCTTGCCTCCAGTCTGATCGGTGTACTGGCACAGCGTCTGGTCAGAAAACTGTGCCCGCAATGTAAAAAACCCCATACGATTACCGAGTCCGAATGCGAATGGCTCAACCTGCCCGAGGGTGAAAAGCCGACCATCTACACCGCCACCGGCTGCGATACCTGCAACCAGCTCGGCTATGCAGGCAGGACCGGATTGTATGAATTTGTACCCGTCGATGAAAAACTGCAGGACATGATTCATGATGGTGAAGGCGAACATGCGATGGAGCATTATGCGCGCACCTTTTCGCCTTCGTTAAGGCAGGACGGACGCCGACTGATACTCGAAGGTATCACCTCACTGGAAGAAGTATTGCGCGTCAGCCGCGAAGATTAAAAAATAATGACTATTCATTTTAACGAATGTTTGTTTTTTCCTAGTTCCTAGAACCTAGTACCTAGTTCCTATAATTATGGCTGCATTTGAATACGTCGTTCTTGATGACAAGGGCCGTGAACGCAAGGGAGTCGCCGAAGGCGACAATGCCAAACAGGTGCGGCAATTACTGCGCGACAAGGGCCTGATCCCGTTACAGATCAACACCACCAGCCAGAAGCAGCAGGCGGCAGCATCCGCTACTGTCGCAGGCAGGTCATGGACCCTGTTTCAACGCGGTATCAGCACCACCGAGCTTGCGCTGATCACGCGCCAGCTGGCCACGCTGGTACAGGCGGCACTACCCCTCGATGAATGCCTCGCTTCAGTAGCGAGCCAGTCCGAAAAGCAACGCATCAAGAGCATGATGTACGCGATTCGCTCGCGCGTGATGGAGGGTCACAGCCTGGCCACCGGTCTCGGTGAATACCCCAGGGTGTTCTCGGAGTTGTACCGTGCGACCATCGATGCAGGTGAAAAATCCGGCCACCTCGATACCGTGCTGGAACGCCTTGCCGACTATACCGAGAGC
>JAASSE010000052.1 GCA_021768055.1 Gammaproteobacteria bacterium
CATCCGGATCAATCCCGATAACGCTGACGCTCTCTATAACCGCGACCTGGTGCGGCAGGCCATGGAAAAACAACAGCAGCAGAATCAACAAGGCCAGCAACAACAGGACCAGCAGTCACAACAACAGCAGCAGGATCAGCAACAGCAATCACAAGCTGCTGACGACAGGAACCCGCAACAGACAGAACAGTCAGACAATACGACCGAGCAGGACCAGCTCAAGGACTTGCAACAACAGGCACAGAAAGATACGGATAAACAACAGGAGCAGGAGAAACAGGAACAAAACCGGAGTCCACAGCAGGCCGAACAGGAACAGCAGGCAGAAATGGAGGCCCAGCAGCAACACGAAGCAGAACACAAGGACGATGCTGAAACAGTTGAGAACCAGCAGGCCATGGAACAATGGCTGCGCAGAATACCGGATGACCCCGGTGGGCTGATGCGACGCAAATTTATCTACCAGTACAAGCGCATGCCCGACCAGGCAAAGAGTGAACAGCCGTGGTAGTAAAGTAACTAGGAACTAGGTACTAGGATCTAGGAAAAAACCTTGTATCCTGAACCTAGTACCAGATACCTGACAGCTATGAAATATTTTTACAGTCTTATTCTGTTATTGATAACAACACAGGCACTAGCTGCAGCGAACATCACCGCGCGCCTGAGTCATAACCCGGTGTCACTGGATGAATCGTTTCACTTGATTTATGAGGCCGACAGTTCGGTCGATGATAATCCGGATTTCAGTGCACTGGAAAAAGACTTTGAAATATTGCGCAGTAGCCAGAGCACCAACATGCGCTCTGTTAACGGCAAATGGAGCTTGAAAAAATCCTGGGACCTGACATTGATCAGCAAGGATGCCGGTATTTATACCATTCCATCCATACCGTTTGGGCGCGATACGAGCCCTGCAGTCAGGGTGACGGTTAAACCTGCCGGCTCTTATGAAGCTCCCGGCGGTGACTCATCACTGAAGCCGTATTTCCTTGAAGTATACGTCGACAAGAAAAAGGCATGGGTTGAGTCTGAAATTATCTATACCATTCGCTTTTTTACTAACATTCATATCAGCAGGCCGACCTTAAGTGAGCCGGAAACGAATGACCCGGATGCGCGCATAGAAAAGCTGGGCGAAGTCAGCAATTACCAGAAACTGATAAACGGTGTACGTTACTCGGTCAGTGAACTGCGTTTCGCAGTCTACCCGCAGCACAGTGGTACATTGACTTTCAAACCGGTGTTGTTCGAGGGCCGCGTATCCAAGGGCCGTACCAGTTCCCTGTTCGACCAGTTCATGCAAACCGGTACGCTCAAGCGGGTTCGTTCGAAAAGTGTCAGCGTTAAGATAAAACCCCGGCCCTCAAACATTGCCGTAGACGAATGGCTGCCAGCTGAAAGCGTATCCCTGCAGGAAGACTGGTCGGAGGATATCAGCCAGTTGAAAACGGGTGAGCCCGTGACCCGCACGATTACGGTCATTGCCAAAGGCCAGCCGGCAGAACAGTTACCGGAACTGGGCATGAACCCGGTCGACGGTCTGAAACAATATTCTGACAAGCCGCTAGCGGAAAATGAGGCGAAGCGTGACGGCATTACCGGTACCCGCGAAGTCAAGATCGCGATAATACCGACTCAGGCAGGACGTTACATGATTCCGGAAGTTGTGATCCCGTGGTGGAACACCCGCACCGGTCGACAGGAACTGTCCCGCCTGCCGCAACTTGAACTGGAAGCGGTCGGCCTTGCCGATACCAGCCCTCTGCAACCGCCTGTATTGCAAGCCAAGGCCGCATCATCGGCGCAGGAGCCTGCGCCAAAAACAATAGTGCGGGAGATTACCAGTGCCGGCTACTGGCCATGGCTCAGTCTCGCTCTGGCAATCGGCTGGATAACCACCACGTTTCTGTTTTTCAGCAACCGCCGCACCGAACAGCCACCACCAGAGAACAAGCCTAACTTTACCGGTCTTGAAAGTGCAGTCGGTAGTGCCTGCACCCGTGCCGATGCAGAAGGCGCTAAAGATGCCTTGCTGGCGTGGGCTGCCGCACGCTGGCCGGAACAGCCTGTCAACAACCTCTCTGAACTGGCCCGGCGCAGCAGTCCCGAGCTGGACGAACAGGTGCGCGCACTCAACAGCCACCTGTACAGCTCCAGCGCTGCAAGCTGGAACCGCAACGCACTGCTCAAAGCCTTCAAGGCTTTCACATCAACAAAGCATAAAACCCACAAGGAAAAAGCCACGCCGCTCGAACCCCTGTATAAAACTTGATGTTGTTGAGCTTTTGTTGGCGCCCGCAACCGGTATAATTGCGTCAACACAACCAAGCGGGTGCGAACATGGTCTTTGATTCCTTTGCCGACGGGCTGTCTTTCTTTCTCTGGTCAACCTTAATTATTGCCGTGATCATGGGCGCGGTGGTCAACAAAACCAATTTCTGTACCATGGGCGCAGTATCCGATATGGTCAACATGGGCGATTTTGGCCGCTTCCGTGCATGGATGCTGGCAATCGCGGTAGCCGTGCTTGGTGTCACCGGCCTCGAGTACCTGGGCATGGTCGAAGTCAACACCACCTTTCCGCCCTACCGTAATGGCCAGCTGGTATTAGGTGAAAA
The DNA here is from genome assembly GCA_021768055.1 of Gammaproteobacteria bacterium. Taxonomy (GTDB): domain Bacteria; phylum Pseudomonadota; class Gammaproteobacteria; order SZUA-229; family SZUA-229; genus JABDQW01. The sequence goes on from JAASSE010000052.1 coordinate 2,622, forward strand.
TATCCTCGGCGGTTTACTGTTCGGCATCGGCATGACCCTGGCCAGTGGCTGCGGCAACAAGACCCTGATCCGCATCGGCGGCGGCAACCTTAAATCCGTACTGGTATTTGTCATCATCGCGCTGATCGCCTGGTACATGATCAACCCGTTCCCCGGCAGCGACAAGACATTATTCAGTGTTCTGTTCTATGACTGGATTCGCCCGCTGTCGATAGACTTTGCCGGGAAGCAGGATATCGGCTCGATAATCAGTGCTGACAATGCCGGCACGGTCCGGCTTGTTGCCGGCGGCCTGATCGGCGTGCTGCTGCTAGTCTTCATCTTTCGCTCTGCCGATTTCCGCGCCAGCAGGGACAATATCCTGAGCGGGCTGGTTGTCGGCCTCGTCATCCTCATCGCCTGGTACACCAGCAGCAACATTGCGATCAATGCCGACGATACGATGTATTCCATGAGTAACTACTACAGTGAGTGGGACATGCTGGCCGAAAGCGAGGAAGGCAAACCTGTACGCGGTAGCGCGGTTGCGGCCCAGTCGATGACCTTTATCAACCCCATCGGCCAGAGCTACGGTTATGTGCAATCGGGTTTTGACAAGGCGATGATCACGTTTGGCCTGGTTTCCGCATTCGGCGTTATACTGGGTTCCCTGCTGTGGTCTCTAATCAGCCGTTCTTTCAGGATTGAATGGTTCGTCGACATGAAAGACTTTTTCACTCACGTGGTCGGCGCCATCCTCATGGGCTTTGGCGGCGTCATAGCCATGGGCTGCACCATCGGCCAGGGCATCACCGGTGTATCCACGCTGGCGCTGGGGTCGATACTGACCTTGTTGTCGATCATATTCGGTAGTGCCATGACAATGAAGATCCAGTATTACAAGATGGTGTACGAAGACGAAGCCAGCTTTTTCAAAGCCTTTGTCACTGGCCTTGTCGACATGAAACTGCTGCCGGAATCACTGCGCAAACTCGACGCCATCTAAATAAAGCGCCGCTGTCTCTAGCGACTATACTCTTCAGGGGAGTATCAGCAGTTAGGCACGATGGCGAAAAAACAATTCTGGCGAGCAAGCTGGTTTCCAGGCCTGTTCGTTACCCTTTTGTTTCTGATTCTGGGCTGGACGGGGCTCATGTCTGCACTCGAGTGGCAGGCTTACGGCCTTGGGGTAAAGCTTTCGCCTGCACCCGAATCAAAGAACAATCTCGAGGTCATCGCCATTGACCAGGCGTCACTGGACCAACTCGGCGAATGGCCTTGGCCGCGCAGCTATCTCGGTGTCGTTATCAAGCGGCTCAATAGCAACGGTGCACGCGCCATCGGTCTCACATTGCCCTTGCACACCCCACAGAGCGAGTTTGGGGTACGCCGCCTCGACACCATGCGCGACAGCTACGAAGGCAAGCACCGCAAAACCGTCAAGGAAATCCTGTTTCTTGCACGCCAGCGGCTTGATACGGACGGCGCTCTCGCCGCCAGCCTGAAAAAATCCAACAATACGGTACTCCCTATCAGTTACGGCATCGGCAGCGATCCGCGCATGGGCGTACCATCATCGAGCCTCGAAACCTTCGAGTCGTTTGCCCTCCCCAACGCACCGGATTCGTTTGCATCAGGCAGAAGTTATATTCCGGGCGTGCTCAACGAAGGCATACCTGAGGTATCGCAGGCACTGGCCCCGATTAAGCTGCTGGCCAAACATACCGATGCCGGCATGCTGGATGAATCCGTGAGCGGCAACAGCAACCCGATTACACCGTTGATACTCAAGTACGGCGATCATTATTACCCATCCTTCAGCCTGATGTTCGCGGCGCGCAGCCTGAAGGTAAAACCGGCAGACATTACCATTGAGTCCGGCAAGGACATCACCATGGGCGGAATAAGACTGGCCACCGACCCGGCCTACCGCGCCTATCCAAACATCTACACCATGGAGGAAGAAAAACAGCCTTTCCGGGTGCACTCATTCCACGAGGTGTATACAAATAAAGCCCGCGCAAAACAATTCAACAAAAAGGACGTGCTGATCGGAATCACGGCGCCGACACTGGTCGAGCCGGTATCCCTGCCCGGCGGCGACAGCATGACTCCGCTGATGCTCACGGCCCACCGGGTCAACAACCTATTGCATGGCGATTTGTATAGCGTGCCGGACTGGGCGTTGCTGGCACAACTGTCCTTGTTTGCGTTGGTTGCGTTCTACCTGGCCTTTGTGTTGCCAAAACTGGGGTTCTGGACCGGTCTGTTAACCAGCCTGCTGGCGCTGTTCATCCTGGGCAATGTGCAATTCGGCCTGATGATTATTAACAATAGCTGGGTACCGCTGATGTTGCCGATAGCAGCATTGGCCTGTGGTGCCTTGATTATTGCCGTGAAGCGAAAAATCGATGAAGAGCATCAACGCACACGTTCGCATTTGTTCGAATCCAACCTCAGTCTCGGGCAAAACCTGCAGGCACAGGGACAGCTTGACCATGCTTTTGAAAAATACCGCGAATGCCATGTAAACGATGCCCTGCTCGAGCGGCTGTACAGCCTGGGTCTCGAATATGAACGACGGCGCCAATTCAATAAGGCCGAACTGGCGTTTGAATACATTGATCAGCATAACGGCAGTTACCGTGACGTTAAAAAACGCATACAGAGAAACCGTGAAGCACAGGGTCTGGTGGTCCTGCCAGGCAACGGCACCCATAGCACCCAGGGGACACTAATCCTCTCACAGGAGGGTTTGCAAAAACCTGTACTGGGCCGCTACGAAATCGAAAAAGAAATCGGCCGTGGCGCCATGGGCATGGTCTATCTCGGCCGGGACCCGAAAATTGGACGTACCGTTGCGATCAAGACCATGGCGCTGGCGCAGGAATTTGATGCCGATGAACTGGCGGGCGTGAAGCGGCGATTCATGCGCGAGGCGGAAACCGCCGGGCGCCTGAGCCACCCGAATATAGTGACTATTTATGATGTGGGTGAAGAACAGGAACTGGCCTATATTGCTATGGATTACCTGGAAGGTACCGACCTGTCGCACCATAAGCAGCCAGATACCCTGTTGCCGCTGGATGTGACCATGGACATCGTCGCCCAGGTCGCCACTGCGCTGGACTTTGCACATAAGCATGAGGTGGTTCACCGCGACATCAAACCCGCCAACATTATTTATAACGAATCGAACGGTGTCGCCAAGGTCACAGACTTCGGTGTTGCCTATGTGACCAGCTCCAGCAAAACCAAAACCGGTGCCATGCTCGGTAGTCCCGCCTATATGTCACCGGAACAGGCCAGTGGCAGTAAAGTGGATGGCTCTTCGGACATATTCTCTCTGGGCGCAACACTGTACCAGCTTGCTACTGGTCAATTACCTTTCTATTCGGATACCGTTGCCGGCGTTACCCATAAGATCTGCAATGAAAAACAGGTGGACGCAAAAAAAGTACGCAAGGATATCCCCACGTGTCTGAACACCGTGATCAACAAGGCCCTGCAGAAAAAGAAAGAAGACCGTTACAAAAGCGGTGCACAGATGGCAAAATCACTGCGTCAATGTATCGACAATTTATAAATCCCGCTAAACTGTTTACGTCATCTGAATTAACACCATAAAATAACGACACACATTCCCGCTTGTGCCTGCAAGCAGGAGTGTGCATCAATAGTTGCTCTCATCATGAAGACCAGGACTGTACACAGCAAATTAGCTCCGGCAATCTTTCTGCTGCTGTGGATCACAGCAGGCAAGATCTTTGCCGCGACCACATACGTTCCAACCTCCGTCGACATGCTGGTGAAAAAAGTGTCGGAACATGTGTATTACGTTGAAGGCGCACCGGGCATAGCAACCGATAATGAAGGCTTTGTTTCCAATGCCGGTTTTGTCGTAACCGGTGATGGCGTCGTGGTTTTCGATTCCCTGGGTACGCCGTCACTTGCCAACAAGCTGGTCAGTAAGATCAGGGAAATTACCGACCAACCGATCAGGAAAGTCATCGTCAGCCATTACCATGCCGACCATATCTATGGATTAATGGTGTTCGAAGATCTCGGTGCGGAAATTTACGCGCCATTCGGTGCACAAAAATACATGCGCTCCGATGCTGCCAGGGAACGTCTCGAAGAACGCCGCTTTTCGCTGGATCCCTGGGTCAATGAAAATACCCGTATCGTGCTGCCCGATGTCACCGTGGAAAAGACCCGCCGGTTTACGCTGGGCGATGTCAGCTTCACCATCAACTTCATGGGCAAGGCGCATTCCGACGGCGACCTCAGCATGCTGGTCGAACCGGACAGGGTATTGTTCTCGGGCGACATCATTTTTGAAGGCCGCGTCCCCTTCGTGGGCAGTGCCGATACCAAGAGCTGGCTGGAAACCCTGACC
>JAASSE010000271.1 GCA_021768055.1 Gammaproteobacteria bacterium
CCTCACCATACTTGTTGCCTTAAGTTTATGGTGGCGTTACCGATCACTGGCATGTCCTGTGAGCCTCATATGGCTTCTGGAAAATCCATACATGAACGCCGTAGCAGGTCCGGAAATAATATTTAAAAGACTGGGTCTTAAGACAGGTATGAAATTGCTGGATGTCGGTTCTGGGCCGGGGCGATTAGCATTGCCCGCGTCATCAATTGTCGGCAGTTCAGGTGAAGTGGTTGCTCTGGATATTCAGTCGAAAATGTTGGATAAGCTGAAAGCTCGTGCAGAAACAAAAGGGATTAATAATATTCGTATGATGAATGCGCCAGCTGGGAGTGGAAAAATTGATCCTGAATATTTTGACCGCGCAATTCTTGTCACTGTATTAGGTGAAATTAGCAACAAGCATGACGCTCTGACTGAGATTAATCAAGCACTCAAGCCAGGTGGCTTATTATCTATTACGGAAGTTTTACCTGACCCACATTTTACAAGTAGAAAAAATGTTCGCCGACTGTGTGAAGCGGCTGGTTTTGAAGAGCTAGAACGTTTTGATGCACTACTTGGCTATACAATTAACTTTATAAAACCTGTGGGCAAGTAATTAACCACGTTGTTGAATTAAACCTTTTGCGAATGTCAGCTTTGGGTCGTTAACAGACGTTCAATATTGAAAAAAGATATACAATCAAAAGGCTTTTTTTATAGGCACTTTCCTATTGAGCCTACAGCGCATACTCTACCATCAGTCCATGTGGCGTTATCCAGCTTCGCTTTTAATAATGTTGCACCACTTAGATTTGCACCGAGTAAATTAGCTCCGCTTAAATCAGCATCCAATAAGTTGACTTTTGATAGATTGGCCATCATAAGATTTGCTTCTTTCAAATTAACACCATGCATATGCGCACCTTCAAGATTAGCAAGCATTAAATTGGCGCCCTGAAGACTTGTAAGTTGCAGTATTGAATAGGATAGATTTGCTTTTACTAGATAGGCATTATCAAGACGCATTGTTGCCATAGACGAGTTATGCATATCAACTCCTGGAGCATTCAAACCTATCCGAACTGCAGACGTACATTGCGCTTCAGGCTCTAGTTTGCACACAGTATTTACATCTTTGAGTGTAGCGACGTCATCTGTCCATGCATAAGAAGTTACAGCATTAAAACATAAAGGAATTAACAACACTGAAAGAGATTTACGTAAATTTGATTGATACATGATATTTATTCCTTAACTGAATATTTTTAATACTACTTTTGAGAAGTATTTATATATTGATTTAAATCATGCTTATGAGTCATACAGTAGTTGCTAATATTAAGCGTTTCTGAAGTCAGCTTTGGGTTGGTGGCAGACATATATACAACAGTGTCAGAATCCTTTTTTATACCAGTGTTAACTCTAAGCGCTAATCACGCACATAGACTTCTGTCTGCCAGGCAAACACTGTATCAAATGTCTTTAAGGTAAATCCTTCTTCGGTAATCCATCGTCTGATGTCTTCAGGGTTGTGTATATATGAGCGGAAATCGGATTTCAGCATTTTCATGATGAATGCGAATCCAGCCACACCGATGCGGGTGAACGCACGATCCCGGGGATAGGTGAGTGCTATGGCGTGTTTGGTATTGGGCAGGGCGGCTTTCAACAGGCGTTCAGGTTCAGGGTAGCAGCATACGACCTTGTCCATGATAGTGATATCACTTACCTCAAGATCATCTGCAAGGTCGACATAATCCCCCAGGTGGTATTCCGTCCTGTCGACCAGTTCCTTGTCGAAAGCGTTCCTGCGCGCTTCGTCGAGCATCTTGACCGAAATGTCCACGCCAACCGCACTGGCTGCACCGTTTTTCAGCAGCGCTAAAAGAAGATCTCCGGTACCACAGCCTATTTCCAGTACAGAGGTATCATCGATGCCATTGTCCCGAACACCATCCAGTATTTGCTTCTGTGTTTTTTCCAGGCCAAACAGGCGGGTACGCCAGCGGTGCAAGCCAGCAAGGCGCGAGAAAAACCGATTGGTATCAGCGCAGGGGACAGAGCAGCATGACATTATGGTACGCTCAGCAGATAGAACTGTTATTAATCTATTTTACGCCCGAACTTTTCACTGGCAAATCCTTCATCGCTGTATTCGTGTAACCGGCACGATTACGCGTTATACATGGTTTCGATGATACCACCACCGAGACAGATTTCATCCTGGTAGAACACAATTGACTGCCCGGGCGTGATAGCCCGTTGTGGCTGTTCGAAATGCACCACATGGCGATCATCGGTCAGGTTTTCAATCGTGCACAGCTGATCTTCCTGCCGGTAGCGGATTTTCGCGGCGCAGTTTTTCACAGGAGATTGTTGTGGATTAATCCAGTGAATATGTCCGGTTTCCAGCGTGTTGTGATACAGGCGAGGGTGGTCCTGTCCCTGCGCCACGATCAGCACATTGTTATCGAGGTCCTTGTCGACGACATACCAGGGTGTTTCCTCGGCATTTTGCAGGCCGCCGATACCGAGGCCCTTGCGCTGACCCATGGTGTAATACATCAGGCCGTTGTGTGTGCCCAGCACCTCACCTTCATCCGAGTGGATTTCGCCAGGTTTTGCCGGCAGGTAGCGCTGTAAAAAGGTATCGAAGCGGCGTTCGCCGATAAAGCAGATACCGGTACTGTCTTTTTTATCATGCGTGGTAAAGCCCTGTTCACGTGCAATCTCCCTGACTTTGTTCTTTTGCAACTCACCGACCGGAAACAGTGCATGCTTTAATTGTTCTTCACTGAGCGCGTGCAGGAAATAACTCTGGTCCTTGTCATTATCCAAACCGCGCAAAAGACAGGTGTGGCCGTCGATCACCCGGGTCCTTGCATAATGGCCGGTTGCAATTTTATCGGCGCCAAGGGTATGGGCATGATCGAGGAAGGCGCGGAACTTGATTTCCTTGTTGCACAGGATATCCGGATTGGGTGTACGCCCGGCACTGTATTCAGCCAGAAAGTGTTGAAACACTCGA
>JAASSE010000272.1 GCA_021768055.1 Gammaproteobacteria bacterium
ATCAACAGCGCACGGTCGAGGCCACGCGCCACCGCCTGGCTGTGATACAGCATATCTTCAACCGTGACCGGCAGCGTGGTTTCATGGCCCTGCACTACCATACCCAGCGAATCACCGACCAGCACCACGTCCACGCCCGCGCTCTCAAGCACGTGCGCGAAACTGGCATCATATGCTGTCAGGCAGACGATTTTTTCACCGTCCTTTTTTTTCTGCTGCAGGCTGCGTACGGTGATTTGTTCAGACTTGCCGGACTGCGCGCTCACTACAGCATCTCTCCGTGCATCGTTGCCGGATTGAAATAATGCCGGCCGCTGCGGTTTTCCATGATCTGTTCGAGCAACAGGTTGTAGTCATCTTCGTTATGCGCAAAATCGATCTCGGTGGCATTGACGATCAACAGTGGCGCATCCGAATACTGGTAGAAAAAGCGGATATACGCATCACACAGGCGTTCCAGGTAGGCCGCTTCGATCCATTTTTCAAACTTGATGCCGCGTTTGCCGATACGCTCGAGCAAAACCTCTACCGGTGCCTGTAAATACACCACCAGGTCCGGTGGCTGCGTATCCAGCGTCAGGCTGGCATAGACCTGTTCGTACAGGTCGAGTTCATCCGGGTCGAGGGTAAGCTCGGCAAACAGGCGGTCTTTTTCAATCAGGAAGTCGGACACGCGTACCGGGTTGAACATGTCATCCTGCTTCAGCGTCTTCAGCTGACGCGTGCGCTGCAACAGGAAGTGAAGCTGGGTCGGTAAGGCTGCAGTGCGTGGGTTCTCATAGAATTTTTCCAGAAACGGATTTTCAGCTGCGGCTTCGAGCAACAGGTTGCTACCAAACGAATCGGCCAGCCGTCGAGCGAGCGTGGTCTTGCCGACACCGATCGGCCCCTCGACAACAACAAAACCTGGCCAGGCTTGTGCTGCAGGCAGTTTTTCAATCGCCTGGGTCATACTTCGATTGCTCCAAGGTACTTCAGTCCCTTATCCGGACAGTTTTTTATCAATTCATTCAGCATACCACGTCCCGGAATCTCGAGTGTGCTGTCTATGCGCTGCAACGGGTACAGCACGAATTCACGCTGATGCATTCCCGGGTGCGGCACGGTGAGCCGTTCGTGGTGCATGACCTGCTCACCGTAGAGCAGGATATCCAGATCAATACTGCGCGGACCCCAGTGTTTCTTACGCACCCTACCCTGCGCCTGTTCGATCTGCTGCAACTGTTCGAGCAATTCCAGCGGTTCCAGTTCAGTTTCGATCAGTGCCACCGCATTACAGTAATCCGCCTGTGTCTGACTGTTTGTGTCCGCCAGCATCGGCTTGCTCAGGTACAGACCGGAGTCCTTTAGCACCCTGGTGCCGGGCAGCTCGGCAAGTGCATGCAATGCCCGTTGAATCTGGCGTCTGGGATCATCAAGGTTGCTGCCGAGTCCTATAAAAACCTTTGTTGCATTATCAGCGCTCAACTCAATCTCTATTATGCATTCATGAAAGTGTGGTTGATCCGGTTTGCGGCGGTACTTTTTTCCTCGGTTTGCGCCGCCGTTTTCTCGGGCTTGTTTTTGCGGCGGACAGTATTTTTTTCTGCTGCTCAGGCGTTTTTTCCTGCAACTCTGTCCACCACTGGCACGCTTCCATTTCGGCATCTCCGGCATTTGCCCTGAGACAGAGGAAGTCATACGCTGCGCGGAACTTGGGGTGGTGCAGAACACCATAGGCACGCCGTCCCGAACGGTACCTGAAGCGAGACTGCAGCGCCCAGATATCGCGCATGGTGGAGCTAAAGCGTCTCGGTATCGATACTTGCTGCACTTGCCGTGAAATAAATTTGGCAGCCGCTTTCTGCAAGGCTACCGCGTGCGGCATACCGGACTCCTGGTTTAATTCTGTCTGCCGCTTTACCGGTGCCCATAACAACGCCGCGAACAGGAACGCGGGTGTAACCGGCTTGTCCAGCCGCACACGATTATCAGTACTGTGCATGGCCAGGCGGATAAATTCATGCGTGTTGGCATCGCTTAATCCGTCAACAGCATCCGGGAACAGGTACTTGAGCAAATCGTATTGCTGCAAGGTAAAGAAACTTTCCTCAGCATGGCCTGAATGAAACAGCTTCAATACTTCTTCAAATAATCGAGCCGACGGGATATCCGCCAGAAGAGGTCCGAGTTTCAGTATCGCCTGCTTGCAGGCCTCATCGATTGAAAAACCCAGCTTGGCGGCAAAACGTATAGCACGCAGCATGCGCACAGGGTCTTCGCGGTAACGTGTTTCCTGGTCACCGATCAAACGCAAGCGATGGTCTTTGATATCTTTGACACCACCGACATAATCGATGACGCTGAAATCAGCAATGTTGTAGTACAGCGCATTCGCAGTGAAATCACGACGCCACACATCGTCATAAATCTCACCATAAACATTGTCACGCAGAATACGACCTGATGTGTCATGGTGCTCTTCATGAGTTTCACCATGCGGCGCGCGAAAGGTTGCCACTTCGATAATCTGCCGGCCAAAATGAATATGTGCGAGCCGGAAGCGCCTGCCTATGAGGCGACAATTACGAAACAGCTTACTGACCTGCTCGGGTGTGGCATCGGTGGCTACATCAAAATCTTTCGGATGATGTCCAAGCAGCAGATCCCTCACGGCACCGCCCACCAGGCACGCCTGGTAACCGGCATTGTGTAATCGATACAGCACCTTGAGTGCAGGCTCATCAATATCCTTGCGTGAAATGCCATGCTCCGCCCGCGGAATGATCAGCGGGTCCTTGTTAATCTCATCTTTAATCTTTTTATGCATTTGTTTATTCAACCTGAGCAGGCTCAACATAACGTCAACTTCATAGTTTGCGTATCAGGGTGAGGCCATCACCGATCGGCACCAGGCTGATCTGCACGCGTTTATCTTCCTTAACAACATCGTTGAAATGACGAATAGCACGTGTACCGGGTTCATTGTTGTCCAGATCGGCAACATCACCTGACCACAGGGTG
>JAASSE010000053.1 GCA_021768055.1 Gammaproteobacteria bacterium
ATCGGCGGTGATGAGTTTGCGGTGATTTTGCCAGATTCCGATCAGGCGACTACGATGAAAAAAGCGCGGGAGTTGCTGGAACAGATGAGGAAACCGTTTGATCTGGGTGACTCGGCAATCATGGTGCGTGCAAGTATGGGCGCCTGCGTGTATCCCGAGCACGGCCGTCATATCACCGATCTACTCTGTCATGCTGATTTTGCGATGCGCAGTGCAAGGGAAACCAGGCAGAGCGTGACACTTTATGACCCGACCAGGGACCAGTCGCCGATGAACCATCTGAGCATGGTTGCCGATTTGCGCCGGGCCATAGAGAACGAAGAGTTCGAGCTGTACTTCCAGCCACAGATTAATATCAGGACAAAAAAGATTGTTTCACTGGAGGCGCTCGGACGCTGGTACAACGACAGATATGGATTTGTCAGACCGGATGTGTTCATTAATGAGCTGGAGCAATCGGGACTGATAGAGCATTACACCCGTTGGGCAATCACTTCTGCACTGGCCAAGGCGATCGAGCTGAACAACAAGCGCAGAACGATAAAGGTAGCCGTGAATATATCTGTCACGGATTTGATGAGTCCGCACTTCATGAAAATGCTTGATGAAGTAGTAGGTTCGAGTACATATGGCGAGCTGTTGACCATAGAGATAACCGAGAATCTGTTTTTATCCGAATACGAAAAATTGTTCGAAGTGCTCGAATATATGCGCCAGCTTGGTATCAGTCTGTCCATCGACGACTTCGGCACCGGTTATTCATCGTTGAGCCGCCTTAAAAAACTTCCGGTGAAAGAACTTAAAATTGATCAGTCCTTCGTCAAGGACATGAGAAAATACAAGAACGACGAAGTCATTGTACGTTCCACCATTGATCTCGCCCACAATCTCGACTTGCTGGTTGTTGCAGAGGGCGTCGAGGATCACAAGACCATGAAGAAGCTGGCTTCACTCGGTTGTGACCTTGCCCAGGGCCATGTTGTCAGTGAGGCCCTGTCATCTGAACAGGTCGACGATTTCCTGGATGGCAAGCGCGTGAACAAGGCGGGTTGAAGATTACTGGATAAAAGAACAGCAAGGGTAAAGCAAAACCGCTTGATCAGCCCTTGCGCAGTTCCTCGATCACCGACGCCGTATCCGGGTGGCAGTTACGCCACAGGTTGAAAGATTCCGCTGCCTGTTCTACCAGCATGCCGGTACCATCTGCTACCTGGCTTGCGCCTTTCTTTTCCGCCCACTGCATGAATGGTGTGGGTTCTCTTGAATACATCATGTCATAGCAAAAGGTTACGTCTGTGGTGATAATGTCGGGTAGGTCGGGCATTTCACCGGCGAGACTTGCTGAGGTGCCGTTAATGATAATGTCATAACACTCGTCACCGAGTTCATCAAAACCACAACCCTTGATCTCGCCAAGGTCGGAGAAATCGACCGCGAGTTGCAATGCTTTATCACGCGTACGGTTTGCAATGGTCAGCGATGCTGGTTTGTGTTTCAGAATGGGTTCTATCACACCACGTACGGCACCGCCGGCACCGATAATCAGGATGTGTTTTCCGGACAGCTGCAGCTGGTAATTCCTCACCAGGTCACGCACCAGGCCAATGCCGTCGGTATTATCACCGTAGTAATCACCGACGCCATTGATGACAAGGGTGTTGACGGCGCCAGCACGTTCTGCACGTTCACTGCGACGGTTTGCAATCAACCAGGCCTGTTGTTTGAACGGCACGGTAATGTTGAGTCCCTTACCGTTGTTCTCGGCAAAACGTGCTACCGCATTTTCAAAATCATCCAGTTCAACCAGTTCGGCAGTGTAAGTCAGGTTCTGCCCGGTTTGCTCGGCAAAACGTGCGTGGATAAACGGAGACTTGCTATGTTCGACGGGATTACCGAAAACAGCATAACGGTCGGGTTGCTGGCTCATGAAAATTCTGGCTTATGAGCTGAGCCACCCGGCCGCAGTTTTTGCGTAGTAGGTCAGAATACCGTCAGCACCGGCACGCTTGATCGACAACAAGGCTTCAAGTACCGAGGCTTTTTCATCCAGCCAGCCGTTTTGCGCAGCCGCTTTCAGCATCGCGTATTCGCCGCTGACGTGATACACGTAGGTTGGTACCTCAAAGTGATCCTTGATTCGGCGTACGATATCCAGGTAAGGCAAACCCGGTTTCACCATAAACATGTCCGCACCTTCACTGATGTCCAGCTCCACTTCGCGCAGCGCTTCATCGGAATTAGCCGGATCCATCTGATAGCTGTACTTGTTGGCGCCGCCCAGGTTGGCCGCTGAACCGACAGCATCGCGGAACGGGCCGTAAAAACTGGATGCATACTTGGCTGAGTAAGCCAGTATGCGTGTGTTGATATGGCCGTTGCTTTCAAGGGCGTTGCGTATGCGCCCGATGCGACCATCCATCATGTCCGACGGCGCCACCACGTCGGCACCAGCATCGGCATGAGAAAGCGCCTGCTTGACCAGTACTTCGACAGTTTCGTCATTGAGCACATAGCCGCTGTCATCGATCAGGCCGTCCTGCCCGTGTGAGGTAAATGGATCCAGCGCGACATCGGTTATCACGCCCAGGTCAGGGTAGGCCTGCTTCACGGCCCTGACCGCATTCTGCGCCAGGCCATCAGGGTTATAGGCTTCGGCAGCATCATCGGATTTCCTGTCCTCACCAACGACCGGAAACAGCGCGATCGCAGGAATACCGAGCTCGACACACTGGCCGGCCTCGATGAGTAACTGGTCGAGGCTGACACGCTCGATGTCCGGCATGGAAGCGACAGCTTCACGCCGATTTTCACCCTCTGTCACAAACATCGGATAGATCAGGTCGTCGACAAGCAGCCGGTTTTCCCGCATCAGACGGCGCGAGAAATCATCTTTGCGCATCCGGCGCATGCGTGTTGTGGGATAGGATTCGTTGGCAGACACTGCGTGCTCCACAATTTTCAACAGTTGCGCTATTGTAGCAGCCTCCGTGTATCAGGGCATATCCAGGGGCGGTCGCATGAGAACCTTAGTAAAGTCGCTGTTTATCATTGTCATTGTTTTCATACATGCAGCTGCCAACGCTGCTACGACGGTGTACTCGGTGAGTGTCGACAAACCCATATCCGAGGTATATGACAGGGTGTATAAAAGCCTGGAAGACGCGCGCTTTTATGTCGTGTTCGAGCCGAATATCGGCAACAACCTGTCCGGTTTTGCCGAGCGCTGGGGTGATCAGTACAACCAGAACAAATTGTCCGCAATTCGCAGCATGGTGTTCTGTAACGTCTGGTATACCAACCAGGTCAGTAACAAGGATCCCGAGATGCTGGCCCTGTGCCCCTTGCATATGACCCTGATCGAGAAGGGTGGTCGCACCACCGCCCTGTTTGCACGACCCACGGTGATCGCGGCCGATAGCCCGGCACGTGGCATCCTGCAGGAAGTGGAGGACGAGGTGATCAGGGCCATCAACAACGCAATGCAGTGATACCCACCCGATAAAGGGCGTATTTTGCCCGATTAGCTGGTAAATCGACCATTATCTGACTATAAATGGTTTACCGCTGCCTGTTCAGGCCAGTAGTACCAAATGTGATCTAATCCCTGGTTTTTCGAAGAGTCCCATATGCTTGCCGACGCAGCCAAGTACGTGGGTGGTCATCCTGGAGGTTGCGGTTAATGCCTGAATCCACCACAAAACAACGCATTCTGCTGGTTGAAGAATCGGCCACCCTCAGGTACATCCTCGGCAAAATCATACAAAAACAGGGCTATGAACTGCTCTCCATAGAGACGTTTGAATCCACGCTGGATACCTTACATAACGCCACGTTGAACCTGCACGGCATTATTGTCGGCTGGCCGAACTATGAGCATTTTGAGGAAGCCAAGCAGTTACTGGTATTGCTCGACAGGGAGCCCTACAGTGAAACCCCGGTAATACTGCTGTCCAACGATGCGGACATCGATATTCTCAACTGGATGAGCACGCGCAAGAAGGCCGCCCTGGTTCCCTGGGAAAATTACCAGGAAGTCACCACCTCGATGCAGACACTGCTTCAACCTGAACCCGAGTCATTTGAGGAACGCCGCCAGGTATCGAGGACTGATGCGCCAACGCGCGTATTGTTTGTTGATGATTCCAAAAGTATACGCACATATTACAAGCGTCTACTGGAACGCCACGGCTACCTGGTCGATACCGCCGAGTCAGTGAAAGATGCCTATGAAATCGCTATCAATAATCCGATTGATATCGCGATTGTTGATTATTTCATGCCAGATGAAAACGGTTATGTACTGTGCCAGAAGCTGCGGGATGATGAACGCACTGAACGTATCCGCACCGCCGTGATAACCGGAACTTATCTCGATTCAGTTATACGTGACTGTCTGCAGGCGGGCGCTATTGAATGTATGTTCAAGAACGAAGCCGAAGAGCTGTTCCTTGCGCGTTTGGCTGCAATGCGCCGGTTTATTGAGGTGCAGAATTCTATTGAACATCAACGTGAGCGCTTGCAGGCAATTCTGGAGTCTGTTGGTGAAGGTGTATACGGTGTCGATAACAACGGCAAGCTGACTTTCGTAAATCATGCCACATTAAAAGTGCTAGGAGCGGAAGACGAAAAGATGTTGCTCGGGGCTTCTGCGTATGATGCATTGCATTACACCGATGATAATATGCAGGGTAACGACTATTTGCGTGATGCATATGGTAAGGACGCAAAGCTGCGTTGCTGGGAAACAAAGTTCAAGCACCATTCGGGTAAAGCTATTCCGGTTGAATGCACAATTTATCCCTTGAAGCTCGATGGCAAGCAGGAAGGTTCGGTTATCGCGTTCAGGGATATTTCCAACCAGAAAATGCTCGAAGAAAAGCTGCGTTGGCAGGCAATGCACGACCATTTAACGGATTTATATAATCGCCGTTATTTTGAAACCAGGCTTGAACAGGAAATAAAGGAAGCTCAACGCACGGATATCATAAGCGCATTGATTTATATTGATCTTGACCGGTTTAAATATGTGAACGATACGGCAGGTCATGATACCGGTGACAGGATGCTGATCGAGATCAGTAGTGCCCTCACCAAGATATTGCGCAGAAGTGACGTTATCGCCCGCATTGGTGGAGATGAGTTTGCAATCATTCTGAAAAATGTTGATTCATCCCTTGCGCAAAGATTGGCTGATGACTACCGTGCCGCATTGAACTCTATCCGCGTGCATCATAACCAACAGGCCTATCATGTCCATGCAAGTATCGGTATTGCGATGATGGATGATGAAACCCTGACCGCAGGCGATTTAATGGCAAACGCTGATATTGCCTGTCATATCGCCAAGCGCACTGGTAGAAACCAGTGTCACCTGTATGAACCCAGCAGTGATGAGCGCAATGCCATGGGTTCAGAGCTGGGCTGGTCGACGCGGATTCGTGAGGCACTGGACAATGACAGATTCGAGTTGCATTACCAGCCGATTATGTCGATGCAGGACGTTGATCTGAACAACCTGCCGGCACAGGACGGTTCCTTGTGGCAGGCGCATCTGAATAATTCAGATTGCGACTACCATTATGAAGTGTTGGTCAGAATGCGCGGTGATGGTGACGAACTGTTCTACCCGGGTTCGTTCATGCCCACTGCAGAGCGTTTCAACATGATCATGGATATTGATATGTGGGTTATCGAGAATGCGCTCAGGGATGTCGCGTCAACTGGCTGTCCGCAAGGCAAAATTACCCTGTCGATAAATCTGTCTGGCCATTCACTGGATGATGATGATGCTCAGAATAGGATTATTACACTGTTGCAGAAATATAATTTCACGCCGGAGTCACTCGTGTTCGAGATTACCGAAACCAGCGCAATCGCCAATCTCGACCAGGCCAACCGGTTCATACGTGACATGTGCGCCATCGGCTGCAGTTTCTCGCTCGATGATTTCGGCTCCGGTTTTTGCTCGTTTGCCCAGCTGAAGAACTTGCCTACCGATCTGGTCAAGATCGACGGGCAGTTCGTCAAGAGCATGGCGCGCGGTGCAACCGACCGTGCCATCGTGACCGCGATGAACGATGTTGCACATTCACTGGGTCGATATACCGTGGCTGAATTTGCAGAAAGCCCTGAAGTAGTCAGGCTGTTGAAGATATGTGGCGTCGATAAAGTGCAGGGCAATTACATCTCGCCGCCTTTGACTGAATTACCGCACGGTAACGTGGTGAGCCTGCACCGCAGAATGCAGAGCAACGATTAATCAGCTTCTTTTAGCCAGTCCCTGGGTTTTAAATATTTTTCGTAGAGTTCTGACTCGGCCGTGCCCGCTTCGGGCTGCCAGTTATAGCGCCAGTTCACCACCGGCGGTAACGACATCAGGATTGATTCAGTGCGCCCGCCGGTCTGTAAGCCGAACAGGGTGCCACGGTCATAGACCAGGTTGAATTCAACGTAACGGCCGCGGCGATACAGCTGGAAAGTGCGCTCACGCTCACCGTAGGGCGTATCTTTACGCTTCTGCACGATCGGCAGGTAGGCCTTGATATAGTGGTCGCCCACGCTGCGCATGAAAGCAAAGCATTGGTCAAAACCGCCTTCATTCAGATCATCGAAGAACAGGCCGCCGACGCCGCGTGGTTCATTGCGATGCTTTAAAAAGAAATAATCATCACACCACTTCTTGTAACGCGCATAGGTATCTTCGCCAAAATCCTTACAAGTATCGTGTGCAACCCGATGCCAGTGTATGCAGTCTTCCTCAAAGCCGTAATACGGCGTCAGGTCAAAGCCGCCGCCGAACCACCAGATGGGATCGCTGCCGGCCTTGCTGGCAATAAAGAAACGCACGTTGGCATGTGACGTGGGTACATAAGGA
>JAASSE010000273.1 GCA_021768055.1 Gammaproteobacteria bacterium
CGTTGTGCTAGCTGTATTTATGCACATGTGTCGTTTTAATTATGGTGAAGAATTACTGCCCTCTGAAGTATGCCTTGCACATGAAAAACCAGCGTGTTCAATAATTATCGGAGACTTCTTTCGAATACCTGTTGAATACGATACAGAAGAGTCGAGCATTACACTGGCGACAAAAGATGTTGATAAGGTTTTATCAACAGGCAACAGGCGACTGGCATTGATGCATGACGAGTTCCTGATGAAATACCTGATAGAAATAAAAAAAGGTGACATCGTGCAGCAGATTCAATCCGTGATTATCGACAACCTGCCTTCAGGTAAAGTCACCGATAACATGATTGCAAAGGAGCTCAACCTGAGTGAACGCAGCCTGCAACGCAAGCTGAAAGAACGCGGCACAACCTTCAGAACCGTACTGGATAATGTCAGGCAAATGGCTGCGATTCAGTATATTAAAAATCCGGTGAACACCATGAGTGATATCGCTTTCCTGCTCGGATTTTCAGAACAGAGTGCTTTTTCACGTGCATTCAAAAAATGGACAGGGACATCACCCGTCAAATACCGGAATTCATTAAAGCAATAAAATTTTTATCTCTTTACTCGCTGTAGCTTAATTAAAAAACCGTTAAAATACCGCCCCCTATACCGGAGTAACTATGGTCAAGATTCTTTTCGTCTGCATGGGCAACATTTGCAGATCCCCAACCGCGGAAGGTGTATTTCGATACAAGATCGAACAGGCAGGTATTGAAAACTCGGTGCACATTGATTCTGCCGGAACCATTGCCTATCACGTTGGCAATCCTCCTGATCAGCGTGCGCAGGAAGCCGCATTAAACCGCGGCATAGACTTGAGTTCGCAGCGTGCTCGCAGAGTGAACAGTGAAGATTTTAAAAAGTTTGACTATGTGATCGCGATGGACAGTGAAAACCACTATGAACTCGAGGTCATATGTCCACCCGGTTATGAGGACAGACTGCACATGTTTCTCAAGTTTGCACAGAACACGAATGAAACCGATGTACCGGACCCGTACTATGGTGGCAGTCGCGGTTTTGAACGTGTGCTCGATATAATTGAAGATGCATCCGAGGGATTGATCCAACATTTAACAAGCAACAAGCTTGTGTAGCTGTCTTGTTGATTATAAGCATAGATACAGGAACGAGGTACAAGGTCTTTCCTGGCACCTAGTTCCTAGTACCTGGTTACTTTTATTCAGTTGTCGCAGATTCCTTGTTTTCCCCTGGACCCGAATCCGCGGAAGGTTCAATTGCCGGTGTTACTGCAGCGGGCGCCGGCTCGGTAACCTGTTTGCTTTCCGTTGACTGTTTCTGGCCAGCCTGGTCCTGAATGACCGCATCGTCTTTTGCAGTTACCTGCTGAGTATCGGTCTGGCTCTGGCTCTGCTTGCCTGGTTTACGGCGCCCGCGTCCACCACGGCGACCACGGCTGCGGGGTTTCTTTTCACCCGTTTTCTGCGCCTTCGCCTGGCCTTGCTGAGCCTGCGCTTGTTGCTCCTTGTCCTGCTGCTGTTCCTTCTGTTCTTTCTGCTGTTTTTGCGCCTGCTTCTTCTTCGGAGCAGCTTTACGTGCCCCTCTGCGGCGCCCCTGTGCCTGCCCCTGAGCTCTGCCGCGTCCGCCTCTGCCACCACCGCGTTGAGCTGGTTTGCGCTCCTGAGCCGTTGTTTTACCGGTTTTCTCCACAGCCTTTTCTTCATTGGAAAACAGCGAAACAATTTTGCCGAGAATACCACCGCCTGATTCGGCAACCGGCAGCGGAACCGGTCTTGATGGTGCTACCGATGCAACTGCCGGCTGTTCCGGTTGTATGGCTTTTTCCTTGAAGGCTTCCGGCCTGTAAGAGTCAGTGACTTCTTCCGCCTGCTGGTAACTGGCAACTTCACCGGATTCCCCGAGCTCGCTTTTGCGAATACGTTCGACACGGTACTGTGGTGTTTCCAGTGTTGAACTTGCGATGATCACCATGTGGATACCGGTTTGCTTTTCGATATCGGTAATGGCCTTGCGTTTTTCATTCAACATATATGTCGCGACATCGACCGGAACATAGACATCGACACGTGCGGAATTTTCTTTCAGCGCTTCCTCTTCCATGATACGAATCAATGACAACGACAGTGATTCAACCGTACGGATGGTTCCATGCCCGGTACAACGCGGGCACACGATCTGAGTTGATTCACCCAGCGAGGGCTTCAATCGCTGACGCGACATTTCGAGCAGACCAAAGCGGGAAATGCGGCCTATCTGTACGCGTGCGCGGTCGACCTTCACTGCATCGCGTAAACGGTTTTCAACCTCGCGCTGATTGCGTGTGGTCACCATGTCGATAAAGTCGATCACCACAAGGCCACCAAGGTCGCGCAGGCGTAACTGACGTGCAATTTCATCAGCTGCTTCAAGGTTGGTATTCAATGCGGTCTCTTCAATATCGCTGCCACGGGTTGCCCGCGCCGAGTTGATATCAATCGAGACCAGCGCTTCGGTATGGTCCACAGAGATGGAACCGCCAGATGGGAGACTCACTTCACGGCGGTAGGCAGATTCAATCTGGTTTTCAATCTGGAAGCGGTTGAATAGAGGAACCGGATCGCTGTACAGCTTGAGTTTCTTCAGACGTTCCGGCATCACTTGTTCCAGGAACTGGCGCGCTGAGTTGTAAACCTTCTCGGAATCGATCAGAACTTCGCTGATGTCGGACCTGAAATAATCACGCAATGCTCGCACGATGACGTTGCTTTCCTGGTAAATCAGGAACGGCGCCGGACGTTCTGCAGCGGCTTTTTCGAAGGCTTCCCACAATTGCAGCAGGTAATCAAGGTCCCATTGCAACTCTTCAACATTACGGCCGACACCGGCAGTGCGCACTATCAGGCCCATGTTCTTCGGGATTTCCAGCTGGCTCAGCGCATCACGAATCAGGTTGCGGTCTTCACCTTCAATGCGGCGTGACACACCA
>JAASSE010000274.1 GCA_021768055.1 Gammaproteobacteria bacterium
AAGGCTCCCAAAAAGATGATGTGCCACTGCTGCGCTGGGCTTGCGAGGATGCGCTGTACAACATCCAGACGGCGATGAAGGGCGTGATGCTGAACATGCCGGTGCCGGTAGTGGGTTCCCTGCTCAATTTCCTCGTGTTCCCGTTGACCAAGCCGTACAAGGGTCCCAGTGACAGGTTAGGTCACAAGGTTGCGCGCCTGCTGATGAAGCCGTCTGGCACCAGGGACCGGCTGACCCAGGGTATTTTCGTTTCCACGGATCCGAATGATACAACCGGCCGTATTGAACACGCGTTCAGCCTGGTACTCATGACACAGAAACTGGAAAAACGTCTGCGGAAAAGCATGAAGTCAGGCGAGCTGTCGACGGCTTCATTGTCGCTGTATGAAGATGCGAAGGAAAAGCATATCATTTCAAATGAAGAGTACGATTTGCTCAAGGAAACACAGGCCGCTGTGCGTAATGCCTGCAAGGTGGACGAATTCGAGTTTCCTGGTTGGAAAGTGGTTACACCTTAAGAACACATGGGTAAAGTGAAATGACTGAAAAACGAGATGTATTCGTTGTTGACGGCAGCCGTACTCCACAGTTAAAAGCGCGCGGCAAACCCGGCCCTTTCAGCGCCAGCGACCTGGCGGTAACAGCAGGTCGCGCCCTGCTGCTGCGCCATGATTTCGAACTCGGCGAACTTGATGAAGTCATCCTCGGCTGTGTTAACCCGAGTGAAGATGAGGCCAATATCGGGCGTGTTGTCGCCTTGCGCCTCGGTGTTCCCCAGACAGTGCCGGCATGGACCGTGCAACGCAACTGTGCCTCGGGTATGCAGGCGATTGATTCGGCCTATCACAATATCGCCAATGGTCAGTCGGACATGGTGTTGTGCGGTGGTGTTGAAGCCATGAGCCGCGCACCATTGCTGTACAACAGCGACATGGTCCACTGGCTAAGCGGCTTGATGGGTGCACGCACACTTGGTCAGCGATTGTCACAGTTTTTACGCTTTCGCCCGCGCTTCCTGAAACCGGTCATCGCCCTGCTACGCGGACTCACCGATCCGGTCGTCGGTTTGAACATGGGACAGACCGCAGAAAATATTGCCACACGCTTTGGCATCAGTCGTCTGCAGATGGACAGTTTTGCAGTTGACAGCCATCTCCGGCTCGCAGCCGCGCATGAAGCCGGTTACCTTGATGAAATCGAAGTGCTTTATGACGGCAAGGGTAATTATTACGATCACGATGACGGTGTGCGCCCGGATTCCTCGGTAGAGAAACTGGCCAAGTTGCGCCCGGCATTTGATCGCAAGTACGGCAACGTCACCGCGGGCAACAGCGCACAGATCACCGATGGTGCGACTTTCGTGCTGCTCGCGAGTGAAGACGCAGTGAAGAAATATGAGCTGCCGGTGCTGGCAAAGATTGTCGACACGCAATGGGCCGGTCTTGATCCGGCAGTCATGGGCATGGGGCCGGTGCATGCGATGACACCGATCATGAATCGCCATGACTTTTCGATTGATGACATCGACTACTGGGAAATCAACGAAGCCTTTGCAACCCAGGTGCTGGGCAACATCGAAGCGTGGAAGGACGATGATTATTGCAAAACGGAACTGGGCCAGAAGAAAGCCATCGGCGAGATTCCGCATGAGCGCCTCAACGTCGATGGCGGCGGTGTCAGCCGGGGGCATCCTGTCGGTGCCAGCGGCGCACGCATTGTGCTGCACCTGACCAAGGTGCTGAAACGCAATAACGCCAAACGCGGCATGGCCAGCCTGTGTATCGGCGGCGGCCAGGGCGGTGCGATGTTGATCGAGAATGTTGAATAATTGATAACAAACCCATTCAAGGAAACTCAATGAGTCAATACAAGCACTGGAAAGTCGAACGCGACGACCACAACATCGCCTGGCTTCACCTCGACATGGAGGATTCCAGGGTCAACCTGATGTCCAGTGCAGTGTTTGAAGAACTGCGTGACGTCCTGGATGCCCTGGAAAACGACCTGCCACAGGGTGCGATATTCCTCTCCGACAAGAATACCGGTTTCATTTTCGGTGCCGACATCAAGGAATTTCTCGAACTCGATGATATTTCCAAATCACAACCGTTCCTGGATCGCGGTCATGAAATCATGAGTAAGGTCGAGGCATTACCCTGCCCAACCGTGAGCATGGTTAATGGCATGTGCCTGGGCGGTGGCATGGAACTGTCGCTGGCGTGCAATTACATTGTTGCGTCGGATGATTCCAAAACCCGGCTGGGTCTGCCGGAAATCAAGCTAGGTATATTCCCGGGCTATGGCGGTACCGCGCGTTCTATAGAACGCTGCGGGCCGTTGCCTGCGATGGACATCATGCTGACGGGTCGCGCACTGCCCGCACGCACCGCAAAAAGAATCGGCCTGATCGATGATGCAGTTCCGCAGCGTTCACTAAAAGCGGCGGCTATGCGCTATGTCATGAATGCGCCGAAACGAAAACGCCCGCCATTGTTGCAACGTATCGCCAATAACCGACTGCTGCGTCCACTGGTCGCGTCACAGATGCGCAAGCAGGTTGCGCGCAAGGCCAGGAAGGAGCATTACCCTGCGCCCTACATCCTGATCAACTTGTGGCAAAAATATGCGGACAATAAAAAACGCATGCTGCGCGAGGAAGCCATTGCTGTTGCGAAGCTGGCAACCACCGATACCGCACGCAACCTCGTGCGTGTTTATTTTTTACAGGAAGAATTGAAACGCCAGGGCAAACAGGTTGATTACAAGCCTGCGCATGTTCACGTCATCGGCGGCGGCATCATGGGCGGTGATATCGCATCCTGGTGTGTGATCCAGGGATACACGGTCACCGTGCAGGACCAGGATCCCGGACGACTGACCGGCACGTACAAGCGTGCGCTGGCTTCTTTTAAGAAAAAATACAAGCGCGACAAACGCGCCATCGTTGCAGCCAGTGACAGATTTATGCCGGATCATAAAGGTGA
>JAASSE010000275.1 GCA_021768055.1 Gammaproteobacteria bacterium
ATCGTGCGATCCGGCAAAGTAGAGGGCGTCGAGGCGGGCCCAGTAGATGGCGGCAAGGCACATGGGGCAGGGCTCGCAGCTCGCGTAGATTTCGCAGCCGGCCAGCGAAAACGTTCCAAGACGGCTGCAGGCGTCGCGGATCGCCATGACTTCGGCATGGGCGGTGGGATTCAAACTCGCGGCCGGCCAGTTCCGGGCGGTGCGCCGACGCCGACGCCGGCATTTGTGCGCCCTTGACGTGGGAAAAGTTCACCCCGGCCTGTTCGAATACGGCACCGTTGCTGAGTACGCGACTGATGCCGCCACCGCCGCCGCCGTCGCGCTGCCATTCATCGCGGATAAAATCCTGTTCACCGTCTTCAGCAGCAAGTGCCTGACAGATCGAAGTCTGTAGCTCGAGCAGGTACTCATGGACGGCCTGTACATCGGGTGTGTTATCTGTAGTCATGATTTTTTTAACGTAACAGTTTGCGGCTTTTCAGCTCGCGTATTTTAGAACTTTGGTCGGTCATTGGGTGCTCGCTGATGAGTATACTGTCGACCAGCCCATCGAAATACCGGTGCAGTTGCAACGCGGAGCTGGCCGGTTTGTGGCCGGACAGGTTGGCGCTGGTGGATACCAGTGAGTGCCCGAGCCGGTCGCACAGGTAGGCGACATCGGGATGACTGGTTATCCGCACCGCGACCGTATCGCGGCCGCCCGTTATCCATGCCGGTGTATTGCTCCTTGCGGGCACCACCCAGCTGGTCGGCTCGGCTTCAGCGATCAGGGATGCACGGTCTTTTTTGTCAGGCACATCGATGAATTCGTCCAGCTGTTCAAGGTGTGACGCAATCAATATCAGGCCTTTGCTTGCTGCGCGGCCCTTGATATTGAAAATACGCTCGACGGCATCTTCGCACAAGGGATCACAGCCGATGCCATAAACCGTCTCGGTGGGATAAACGATGACGCCGCAGCGGTGGATGCAGTGAATTGCATGACGCAAGGCGAATTCCGTTGCCATGGAATGCCTCAGGACTTCTTCTTGACGGTTTTTTTCCTTGCGGTTTTCTTTTTCGCCTTTTTCTTCGCTGCTTTCTTTTTAGCAACCTTTTTCTTTGGCGCGGCTTCTTCTACAGATTTCTTTTTGGCGACCTTCTTCTTGCGGCCACGGCGTTCGGGTGCTGCCGCCAGCAGTTCTTCACATTCTGCAAGGGTGAGGCTCTTGGGCTCCCTGTCCTTGGGTATCTTGGCGTTCTTTTCACCATTGGTAATGTAGGGTCCGTATCGACCGTTCAGTACTTCGATGTTCGTGCCTTCGAAACTCTTGATGAACTTGTTGGCATCGAACTCCTTCTTCGCGGCAACCAGTTCCATCGCCTGTTCGTGGGTAATATTATAGGGATCGATGCCCTGGTCCTGGTAGGCCTTGTTGATAGAGACAAACTTGTTGTCATACTTCACGTAGGGCCCGAAACGCCCGTAGTTGGTGCTGAGTTTTTCACCTTCCGGTGTTTCACCAAGGTCGCGCGGCAGTACGAACAGATCCAGGTAGTTGTCTGCAGTGACCTCGTTCATTTTCATGCCGGGTTTGAGACTGGCGAACTGTGGCTTTTCTTCATCATCCTTGTCTCCGATCTGTACAAACGGTCCGTATGGCCCCATTCGCACGGTAACAGGCTTACCGGTTTTCTCGTCGGTGCAGATAAATTTTGACTGGGCGACTTCCGCGCGCGTTACATTGGCATCCTTGTCTTCCACTTGCTTGATGAACGGATCCCAGAACTTGCGCAGCAACGGGATCCATTCTTCTTCTCCACGCGATACGCTGTCGAGCTCATCTTCGAGGTTGGCGGTGAACTCGTAATCGACGTACTTTGCAAAGTGGTCGGTCAAAAAGCCGTTGACGATGCGGCCGATATCAGTCGGCGTGAAACGCCGGTTTTCACTTTCGACGTATTCGCGGTTAACCAGTGTTGAAATGATACTGGCGTAGGTCGATGGCCTGCCGATGCCATATTCTTCCAGGGTCTTCACCAGGCTGGCTTCGGTAAACCGGGGTGGCGGTTCGGTAAAATGCTGTTCGTTGTGGATATCGAGCAGCTTCACTTTTTCGCCCTGTTCCATCTCGGGCATAATCTTGTCGCGGGGTGCATGGCGCCGGTCGTCGTCGATGTCCTCGGTATAGACTTTCATAAAGCCCGGATGTTTGATGGTTGAACCGTTGGCGCGGAAGCCATGGGCATCGCCGCAACCGAAGTCCACGGTCACTGTATCCAGTGTGGCATGTATCATCTGGCATGCCATCGCACGTTTCCAGATCAGTTCGTACAGCGCGAACTGGTCGGCACTCAGGTGTGACTTGATGTCCGCTGGTGAATGCTTGACCGATGTCGGACGGATTGCCTCGTGGGCTTCCTGCGCATTCTTTGACTTGGTCTTGAAGGTGCGAGGTGCATCCGGCAGATAGTCCTTGCCGAAATTGTCTTCAATCATCTCGCGAATCTCGGCAATAGCTTCATTGGCGAGACTGACCGAATCGGTACGCATGTAGGTAATCAGGCCGACAGTTTCGCCACCGATATCAATGCCTTCATACAGTTGCTGCGCGGTGCGCATGGTGCGAAGTGCTGAAAAACGCATTTTGCGCGCCGCTTCCTGCTGCATGGTCGACGTGGTAAACGGTGCTGATGGATTGCGTTTACGTTCCTTTTTCTCAATTTTGCTGACCAGCAATTCACCGCCCGCTGTATCGAGCAGGGTTTTGCGCGCAGTGGTGGCATCGGTTTCATTGGTGAAACTGAATTGCTTGACCTTCTCGTTATCGTAAATATACAGGCGGGCAGGGAATGGCTGCTCATCTTTGGCGATTTCTGCCTCGATACTCCAGTATTCCTGCGGTTCAAATTCCTCGATTTCCTGTTCACGCTCTACGATCAGGCGTAGCGCGGGGCTTTGTACGCGACCGGCAGACAGACCGCGCTGTACTTTTTTCCACAG
>JAASSE010000054.1 GCA_021768055.1 Gammaproteobacteria bacterium
GTGGTGGAACAGAAAACACGGCCGGAATTATTGGTTTTTCCATTGCTTGTGAGCTTGCACGCGACTTTCTGGCGGACCACCGTCGGATTCGATCGTTGCTTGATCGCTTTTTGATGCCCGGTATGCGCTGGTATTTGCGCCGTCGTGTAAATCGGGTGATTGATGAAATCAATACACGGCTGGATATCGAAATTCGTCCACTGCAGATTACCCAGCGCAAATCCCTGGTCGACCGCCTCGTGTTTGATGAAAAGGTGCTGGAGGCGGTCAAGCAAACTGCAAAAGAAAAAAACATGCCCACCGCAGTGGTCCAGGACAAGGCCAGAAAATATGCCAATGAAATTGCGCCGGCATTCAACGCCTACATGTATTTCAGGTTTGGCTACTGGTTGTCAAAAAAGCTGGCCCGGCTGGTGTATCGCATGCGCGTCGGTTTCTTTGATGATAAGGGGCTGAACAATGTCGACCCTGACTCGGCTATCGTGTTCGTAATGAATCATCGCAGCAATATGGATTATGTGCTAGTTTCATTTCTGGTTGCCGAGAAGACCGCGCTGTCCTATGCGGTTGGTGAATGGGCACGTATCTGGCCGTTGCAAACACTGATTAAATCCATGGGTGCGTTTTTTGTCAGGCGCAACTCGAAAAACCCATTGTATCGCCGTGTGCTCGAACGTTATGTAAACATGTCTACACGAGCGGGCGTATGCCAGGCGGTTTTCCTCGAAGGCGGCCTGAGCAAGGACGGCGCGCTGCGAGAACCGCGGCTGGGTTTTCTCGACTACATGTTGCGTGATTATCATTCGGATACCGACAGGGATGTAACGTTCATTCCTGTTGGTATCAATTACGACCGCGTTATTGAAGACCGCACCCTGGTACGCAAGCTGGATCCGGATGCGGCCAGGCGCGGCACCTGGTTCATTATCAAAACCACCGTGCGTTTTCTGTTCAAAACTCTGATGCTGTCCAGAAAGAGCCGGTTAAGGCGGTTCGGCTACGCCAGTGTCAACTTCGGCAAGCCGTTGTCAGCAAAAGC
The DNA here is from genome assembly GCA_021768055.1 of Gammaproteobacteria bacterium. Taxonomy (GTDB): domain Bacteria; phylum Pseudomonadota; class Gammaproteobacteria; order SZUA-229; family SZUA-229; genus JABDQW01. Next base: position 1,040 of record JAASSE010000054.1, read on the forward strand.
GTATTGTGCTCATCACGGTATCGAGTTCGTGCACATGGAGCAGGAACCGCGCTTTGAATGGGTAAAGAAACTGGCGACAACATTAATGAAGGAAATCAGTGATGTGGTGCCAATTACACCAGTGGCATTGATGTCAGACGTGATCCTGTATCAGCGTGAACAGAATTTCAGCGAGCTGGAATTGAAAGCGAGTGCCCTGACCAGAATCGCACAACTGGAACAACTGGGCGCCCCCATCAGTATTTCAGCCGGTGCGACGGACCATGTGCTCAGCGGTGCGCTGGATATTCTCGAAGGCAGAGGCTTTATAACCGAAGCGAACGGCCTGTTCCAGATAGAGGAGAGTGCCAGGGTAATGCTTGAATACTATGCCAATTCGATCAGGCAATGGCCATGGCCTGATTGATCACAGTCTTATTTATTGTCGAACAGGACAAAATCAATATCGGTTTCGGCGCGCTGCATGAACAACACCCAGGCGGCACCGCGGTCAGGCCCGCCGTCATCATCCCGTTCCGCACCCACCAGTAAATCAGTGGCGCCGTTGCCGTCCATGTCGCCGATGCTGGTGACTGCATTACCGAATTGGTCACCATCATCGAGGCCGATACCGAAACTGCCGCGGTCACTGGCGAGAATGGATTTATCGAGGACTTCCCCATCACCCGACAGAAACAGCACCCAGACGGCGCCGCGGTCAGTACCGCCTTCGTCGCTGAATGGAACACCCACGGCGATATCGGTATGCGCATCATCGTTGGCATCGCCGATGCTGGTGACGGCACTGCCGAAGCGGTCACCGGCATTGAGACCGCCGTCGAGTTCACCGCTGGTCGCAGAAATTTTCTGTTCGCGTTTTACCGAACCGTCGGTATTCAGAAACAGTATCCACACCGCGCCCTTGTCGATGCCGCCGTCATCAGTGCCGGGTGAGCCGGCAGCGATATCTGTACGGCCATCACCGTCAAGATCACCAATGCCTGTGATGGCGCTGCCGAAGTAATCGAAGTCTTTCAGGTTGGATTCAAACAAACGTACGGTGGATGCAATCTTGTGTGTAAACCTGACGGTACCGTTGTTGTTCATGAACAGAATGTACACGGCACCGCGGTCGTTGCCGCCGGTATCATCGAAGGGTGCGCCGACAGCCACATCATTAATGCCGTCATTATTAATATCACCGATGCCCGCGATGGCACTACCGAACTGGTCGTTGTCATCTAGCACATCGGTAAAACCGCCAATGGTGTCGGAAATTTTCTGCCTGGCTCTGACGCTGCCGTCCGTGTTCATGAACAGGATCCACACGGCACCCCGGTCGGTGCCGCCGTCATCGTCCAGCGGCGCACCCACGGCAAGGTCGCGTACGCCATCGCGATTCAGATCACCGATGCCGGCAATGGCCTGGCCGAAACGGTCGTCATCATCAAGACCGATGCCGAAACCACCATCGCTGTCGGAAACTTTCTGATCGATATCCACCTGACCGTTATCATCCATGAACAGTACCCACAGCGCACCACGGTTGCTGCCGCCATCATCATCGAACGCCGCGCCCACGGCTACATCGGTTACACCGTCAACCTCAAGATCACCGATGTTGGTAACCGCAGTGCCGAAGTGATCACCATCGTCCAGGGTACCGGTGAAATTTCCCTGCGTGTCGGAGATTTTCTGTTTGGAATCGATTTGGCTTGAAATCGTAAAATCACAGCAGCTGCTGGCCGTGAGCACGAACCAGGCGAGCAGGATAAGAACGATGGTTTTGAAGCGGCTGAAATGCATCTGTCTGTCCTGGCAACACGCACAGGTGTTAATGAAATCGTACTATGAAGATAGCATTTTTTGCATAGCACTGATGGCGTTGACCAGCTTGTCGATGTGCTCGCGGGTGTGTGCGGCAGACAGGGTAATACGCAGGCGCGCGCTGCCTTCAGGTACCGTCTGCGGTCGGATTGCGGTAATCAGGATGCCCTGCTCGAACAGAGCATTGCTCATGTTGACCGCTGTTTCCGTCTCACCTGTAATGACCGGTTGTATCGCGGTAGTGCTTTGCATGAGTGTTATGTTTTGCTGTTCACAGCACTGTCTGAAATAAGCAATGTTGTCATTCAGAGAGTCACGCAATTGGGGTTGTGAGTTGATAATGCGCAGGCTTGTGCGTGTCGCTTCAGCCACCGCGGGTGGTGATGCTGTTGTATAAATCCAGGTGCGTGCTTTCTGGATAACGGTTTCAACCAGGTCTTCACTGCCGGCAATAAAGGCGCCGGATGTTCCCAGAGCCTTGCCCAGAGTTGCCATGTACACTGGCACGTTATCAACAGACGTATTGGTATGTTCCAGTGTGCCCTTGCCGTTTTTCCCCAGCACGCCGAAACCGTGTGCATCGTCGAGCATAAACCAGGCATCGTGCCGTTTACATGACGAGACCAGAGCTGTGGTATCAGCGATATCGCCATCCATGCTGAACACACCATCCGTTGCCACCAGTTTTTCACCGCTGGTTCGTGACGCCAGTTTTGCATCAAGATCATTTGCACTGTTGTGGGCATAGCGCATCAGACGGGCGCCGCACAACAGGCCGGCATCAAGCAGCGAAGCATGGTTCAGGCGGTCCTGCAGAATGGTATCGCCTTTACCAATAAGTGCCTGGATGACACCCAGGTTCGCCATGTAACCGGTCGAGAACAGCAGTGCACGCGGATAGCCGGTGAAGTCGGCAAGTTCCTGCTCCAGTCCATGATGTGCCCGCGAATGACCATTGATCAGGTGCGCCGCACCACTGCCCGCACCGTATTGTTCAATCCCCTTTATAAAGGCCGCTTTGACTTCAGGGTGATTGGCAAGACCCAGGTAGTCGTTGCTGCAAAAACTGATTACCTTGCGGCCATCGATAACCATTTCGGGTTGTTGTGGCGAATCGTTGATGCGGCGTGAACGATAAAGATGATTGGCTTTTCGTTCCTGCAGTTCTTTTTTAAGGTCTTTCAATGTTATTCACCGCGGAGACGCTGAGGTCGCAGAGAAAAAATATTAATTACTCTGCGCGCTCTGTGCGCTCTGCGCCTCTGCGGTTAAATCTGGCCTTGTTTGATTTACACCGAGTTTATCGAAAAGAATACGGTCGTGGTTTTCATCCGGGTTCGACGTGGTCAACAGCTTGTCGCCATGGAAAATCGAGTTGGCACCGGCAAAGAAACAAAGTGCCTGCATTTCGTCACTCATTTCAGTACGGCCGGCCGACAGCCTGACCACGGATTCAGGCATCAGGATACGTGCTACCGCAATGGTTTTGACAAAGTCGAGTGGATCAATTTCTTCAACACCATGTAAAGGTGTGCCTTCGACCTGTACCAGCATGTTGATGGGCACGCTCTCGGGATGTTTGGGCAGGTTGGCGAGTTGTTGCAGCAATGATATGCGATCGCTGTCCTGTTCGCCCATGCCGATGATGCCGCCGCAACAGACGTTGATGCCGGCTTCACGTACATGTTCCAGGGTGTCGAGACGGTCCTGGTAGGTGCGCGTGGTAATAATGTCACCGTAGTATTCAGGCGAAGTATCCAGGTTATGGTTGTAGTAATCCAGACCGGCGCTTTTCAGCCGTTTGCTCTGGTGTGCTGTGAGCATACCCAGGGTGACGCAGGTCTCGAGGCCCAGAGCATTTACCGCTTCGATCATTTCGATGACCTTGTCGAGGTTTTTGTCGGTGGGGTTGCGCCAGGCAGCGCCCATGCAGAAGCGGCTCGCGCCATTGTTCCTCGCGATGGTGGCTTTTTCGATGACCTCGTGCAGCGGCAGCAGGCGCTCACGCTCGATGTCGGCAGTATTGCGTGCACTTTGCGAACAATAACCACAATCTTCCGGGCAGGCGCCGGTCTTGATGCTGAGCAGGGTACTGACCTGCACCTGGTTGGGGTCGAAGTGCTCGCGGTGCAGGCTGTGGGCCTGAAACAGCAGGTCGTTGAAAGGCAGTTCGAACAACCCGGTAATTTCATCCAGGGTCCAGTCGTGGCGTAAAGATGTCATAGCGTGGGTGGGTTTGTATAATGTGGGCTTATTGTACATGACACGGAGTCAACATGAATAAGGATGTTTCCCGCCTCGCTTCAAACATGGGCAAGCGCCTGATCGAAGCGGTCTATCCGCCTCGCTGTGTACTGTGCAAACGTCCCGGTTTTAAGCAAATGGATATTTGTACGGAGTGTTACAGGGCGATGCCCTGGATCCATGTCGGTTGCAGCCAGTGTGCCATACCGTTGCCAACAATTGACGGCCATGAAGTGAAGTGCGGCAATTGCCTGCAGAAGTCACCGAGGTTCGATCGCAGCCTTAGCCTGTTCGAATATGATAAGGGCGCGATGACGCTGATCCAGCAACTCAAGTTCAATGACAAGCTGGCCTGTGCAAGACTGCTGGGCAATCTACTGGCAGACAGGGTGGTGCAGCATCCCGCTGATCACCCCGGATTAATATTGCCGGTGCCGTTGTTCAACAAGCGCTTGCGCAAGCGTGGTTTTAACCAGTCTGTCGAGATCGCGCGCACCGTATCAAAACGTCTACACATACCCATGGATATACATTCAGTGGTTCGCGTGCGCAATACCAGAGCACAGAGTGGGTTGGATAAAAAGCAGCGTCGCAGGAATATTCGTGGTGCATTTGAAGTTATAAAGCAACTACCCGCAGATCATATCGCCATCATTGATGATGTGGTGACGACAACGTCGACATCAAATGAACTGGCAGGCTTGTTAAAGCGCAATGGTGTCAAGCGTGTTGAGGTATGGAGTATCGCCAGGGCTGTTTAATGCCGGCAAATTATTTTTATTCATGCAGCTTTACATTTCCTACCAGCGGCATTCTGAATTTTTTAGGCTAATCGCCACTCATTTTGTTTGCAAGGTATCTAGCCATTTCGCAACTGTTTCAATCAAGGCATCTTCATTGCCATCAAAGAAATGGTTGCCAGTAATTTCTTTTTGCTCATATCGTTTATTGCCGGCTGATTTCGCAGCTGCTGCACGTTGCTTCTGTGAGTTTAAAACGGGATCCAGGTCTTCATTACCGAAAAGATCAAGCGTCGGTACGGTAATTTTTCCAAGTAACTTGATGCAGTTCATGCGCGGGTCCTTTGCAAAGGCAGCCATCCCAATCGCAATAAAGCCTGATACATCCTGTTTCGATGTGGAGAGGTAGTAGGCCGACATGGAAGCACCCTGGCTGTGACCGACCAGTACGATGTTTTTTGAACCATTGTTTTTCAGATACTGGATAGCAGCCTCGATGCGTGGCGCGACTTCATCGTACAGTGGTGCATAGTCTATGTACTCGGCCTCGTTGGGCAGTATTGGCATCTGGATCGACAGCGTGTTCCAGTTATGTTCCGTCAGGCCTACGCGCAGTGGTTGAATCACCTGTTGCCAGTCAGGATGAATACCGGTGCCATGCATGATAATCACCGCTCTTGCTTTATCTTCGCCTGCCTCTGTGTAAATACCGAGAAAATCGCTGTGGCCATCATTTAGATAAATTGCCTCGCCATCGAGGATGGCATCGACAACCTGATCGGCCCAGCGTTTTTCCTTGGCCAGATCTGAAGCCTGTGCATTAAATGTAACTATTGTGAAAAGCGCGATTAAGCAGGTCGTTAATTTATTCATGTAACACCTTTGAATTGATAGTCGAGTACAACACCAACAAACAGAACGAAACCGAACCAGTTGTTGTTTAAAAATGCCTTGAAACACAAAGCAGGATCGCGGTTCTTGATCAGATACTGCTGCCACAAAGCGAGCACGGTCGCCATGGTTACGCCGGTATAGTAAA
>JAASSE010000276.1 GCA_021768055.1 Gammaproteobacteria bacterium
CGAGATATCGACCCCGGCTTCGGCCATGGCTTTGACTGCATATGGATTCAGCCCATGTGTTTCAATGCCGGCAGAAAAGGCGTCGATCACATCGGACTTGAGTTGTCTTGCCCAGCCTTCCGCCATCTGGCTGCGGCAGGAATTGCCCGTGCATAAAAACAGAATGCGATGTTTTTTATTGCCTTGCTGCATCATCCTGGTTGCTGCTGTCACCTAAAAACCTGATTGTATACCAATTAGATTTCTGCAATGTGAAGATAGGATTCGAGTATTGCAGAAGCCGTATCTGTCTTTTAGTTGTGTGTGATTTCACACAGCTTTGTGTGAAATCACCCGGATAAAAACCCCGCCCTTTTTGTAACCAGTTGTTTTATATGGCTGGCATGTTCTTTGCTTTGTAGTAACCCGGAGTCCAGTTACTAACAAAGAGATAAAGAATTGTAATGAATATAAGAAATCTTTTACGCAGTATTATTCTGTTAAGTTCGATGGGCATGCTTGTCGCCTGTGGCAGTTCAAGCGATGACACTGCTATTACTGATGAATACAAGGTCGAATTTATTCCCGACACGACGCCGGTTAGGGAAGGCAAATCATCCTTTCAGCTACGCATCACCAATCTGTTAACTGGGCAACCTGCAGAGAATTTAGATGTAAGCCTGATGCCGATGATGTATATGGCAACGCACGATCACAGCACGCCACATGAAGGTGTCACTGAAGCAGGTAACGGTTTGTATGATGCAACCGTGTATTACCTGATGCCATCGAGTATGAATGGTACCCCCATGGGTCAATGGGAAATCAAAGTTATGATCGGCGGCATGATGGGTGAGGTTACGTACTTCTACCCGGATGTGATGATGGCAATGGGTGGTAATGCCAAAGCCAAACTCCTGGGCCAGGCTGACATGATCTATAACATGATGCTGAAAGCTGATGAGCCTCGCCCTTATTATGTATTCAAGGAAAGCCTGACTGGAACGAACAACAACCATACCTTTAACCTGTTCCTTGCTGCTAAGGAAAGCATGATGAGCTTCCCGGCGATCGATAATGGTGTTAGTGCCATCACAATACTTAATGCCGGGACAGATTATGAGCTGGCAGTTACCTCCGTGACTGTTGAAGTTTGCGCCGATGATCCTAATGACCTTGATGATCCTTGCGCAGATAGCAATAACTGGGTAACTGCTGTGAACAATGGTGCAGGTCATTTCTCAGCTTCTGGCCTGACAGGTATGAGTTCAGGTGTTGCAGCGGAGATATATGTCAAAGTCACCGTTAATGGCGAGCAAAAAACCACTGATGGTAGTGCTCCCGAAGGTGACGGCAGTAATGATTACGGTACTTTCAGTGTAACACCCGCCTAAGAAAACGAACGTGTCGATTTTTGCCTCGTCCGCGTTTACGCGGCTCCTCCGCGGTCTCGTTCTCGGGACCGCACTTATTTATTGCCAACCGCTGCACGCAGCGTCCTGCTGCGGTGGTGGCTCGGCATCTTCAATGTTGCTACCCAAGTTTTTCAGCAAGATGTACGGCGCTTCGTTTAACTACGAGCAGTACGATGGTTTCTGGAACCAGGACGGTACCTACATAGAAGATCCACCGGGTTCGGATCTGAAACAGTTCCGCCTGAATCTGGGTTATGGACACCGCCTGGCACCCAACTGGCAGGCCAACATCCTGGTGCCTTACGTGGTGAATGACAATCAATATACCGGCATCGAATCCAGCACCAGCGGTTTTGGAGATACCTCGGTGAGTCTTTGGTACGAAGCTTTCGACGAGATTAAGTGCGTCTATGAAGTGCGCGACCTCGACGACCTGGTGCCGGCAGCCTATTTCGGTACAACTTTGACATTACCGACAGGCAAATCACCCTATGGTGATGATGTCAGTAACAGTTTTGATATTACCGGGCGTGGCTTCTACCGGCTGGATGCAAACATGCTGCTCGACAAAACTATTTACCCGTGGACCATGATCATGGAACTGGCTTACGGCGTGTACCTTGAACGCCCCGTTAACCAGGAGTACGGCAAATACGTCGAGCCTTATGACAAGCAACTAGGCAACAGGCGGCTGGGCCTGGTGTCGCTGGGGTATACCGATTTTCTGAAAGGACTCGACACCATGACCTATACACTGGCGTACAGCGACCTGAAAGAAGATCAGGGTACGATCAATGGTGCAACTGACCCGACATCAGGATTTAAAAAGCAAAGTGTAACCTTCACTGCCGCCTACGCAACCATGGCAAAAGACTGGATCGTTAAAGCCAGCATCAACCATTCGATCCGCGATGACGACTGGGGCCGGAATTTTCCCGTGACGGACACTTTTTCAATCGAGTTGATCCATGTTATTCCGTAAATTCTTCACTGTTGTCATGTTTCTTGTGATGCTGCCGCTGTTGTCTGCATGCGATGATTTGCATCCGTCGTCAGAAGATAAAAGACCGCCCGTAGTTCCCGGTACCCCCGGCAGCAGCGTTGGCCAGCTGGCACCTAACTTCTCCCTGTTCGACACACTGAATAATACGGTAACCCCCGTGCCCGACGAGCTCGTCGGTGCAGATGGCGTTGTGTTGTATTTCACCATGTGGTGCCCGATATGCGACAGCCACATGAGCCACATGCGCTGTCGCATATCATCACTTTATACCCGAACGTAAAATTCTATTTTATCGATTATGTGTCAGGCACTATAGAACTCTCACGCAGTGCACAGGTATCAAACGGCTATACCGCCAATGTTGTGCTCGTCGATGATATCCAGCATGTGCTCAACCTGTATGACGCAACCATGGGAACGACCGTCGTGGTCGACAATGGCGGTATCATACGAATGAATGAAGATTACAAGGATGGTACAGCACTCAACGGGGTGCTGGCTGCTTTACCTTGAGTTGTTTTGACTCAGGTATCTATTTCATATTTTTTAAGCCGATACAGGAAAGCATCACGGCTCAAGCCCA
>JAASSE010000055.1 GCA_021768055.1 Gammaproteobacteria bacterium
ATACAAATCCTGACAGCGCTACGATGCTTGTTTTTGAAATTGGTGACGTCCGTATCAATGATACTGAAGCCTGTTACGAGGAACCCGGAACCATAGATTACTGTTTTAATCTGTCTGACGCTGTCTGGGATGGCAACATCTCCATCAACATTCCCGATAACAAGCAACAACCGTCGCTGAAATTGCACGGCGATCTTTCACTTTCAAGAGCGAGCGTCAAAAATAATTTGCTGAAAAGACAATTACTGAATTTTGATTCGCTGACGATATCTGACGCGGGCATACAGTCCATTGATGATGTAAAAATTGGTGCAGTTAAACTCAGTAAATTACACGCCTTACAAAATAGTGTAGACAAAAATATTTATACCCTGACCCTCGAAGCAGCTGACATGGATGATTTCAGTTACCGTGCCGACAAGCTGGCGATCAATACGCTGGCTGTGAAACAGCCCGGTGTAGCTCTGGTCAGGAACAAGGACGGCAAGCTCGATTTTGAAAACTGGAAGATAAGACGGGATAAAAAACCGCTAGCTGAAGCAGACTCGGAACAAAGCCAGCGCAAACAACCTGATCTGAAAATAAACAGATTCAGCCTGGATACAGTCACGCCTCTAGAGTTTCATGATAACAGTACCGCACCACCGATGAAAATCGGTCTCGGTGAACTGCATATCAAGTTGTCCGAGCTTGACTCGACCAAACCTGATCATAAAAGCCCAATCGAACTGCGCGCAAAAACAACACGCCATGGCACAATCGATATCAAGGGCGTTGCACAACCGTTTGCAGCAAAACCATCTTTCGATGCCACCGGTAAAATCACCGGTCTGGACCTCAGGGCCTTTACACCACAGACCGAGAAAGCGCTCGGCCACAGCATCAAAAGCGGCCAGCTCGATGCTGATTTGACATTACTGGCGGTCGATGGCCAGCTCGACAGCAATATTGCATTGAAACTGCACCATTTCAGACTTCAGGCATCAAGCAAAGAGGACGCTGCTGCACTGGATGACATGTTCGGCATGCCAATAAACCAGTCGCTTAAATTACTCAAAGACAAGAAAGACACGATAAAACTTGATATTCCCGTAACCGGTGACATCAGCAATCCGGAGTTTGATCCAACCGATGCCATTGTCAAAGCCACCGCAAAGGCGACAACCGTCACGCTGGTCACCTTCTACACGCCCTATGGACTGGTATATGCAGGCGGCAATGTGCTGTTCGATCTGGCCACAGCGGTCAACTTTGATCCCATCGTCTTTACCCATGGCTCAGCAGATCTGGATGAAACGAATACGGCACAACTGGAAAAACTTACCACTCTGCTTAGAGAACGCCCGCAAGTTCGCCTCACCCTGTGCGGCATAACCAGCCTGAATGACCTGCATGCCTTGTTTCCCCAATCGAAGAAATCCACAGATGATGCAATGCCGCATGCAGCGCAGTCTGAACGCCTGGAAAGTCTGGCCAGCGAGCGGATGGTCAACACCAAAAACTATCTGGTTGAAACCGCTAAAATCGAGCATACCCGTCTGATTTTGTGTGCGCCTGAGCATCGTCCCGATGCCGAAGCTAAATCCGGTGTTGAAATCAGCATCAAATGACCAGTAAGCGGGCACGTTAACCGAAAACAGTCTATAAATAGATCAAACAACCATTTTTCCGTGTTTTTGATGCCATTACGCACCACTTCAACAGCCCTTATGCTCGTCATGTTCGCGCTGATAACAGGGTGTGACACAGATGAAAATGACTCACGTATTGTTCTCGGAACGGGTGACAAGATATTCGAGCTGGGTATTCTCCAGTATCAGATACCCTTTGTTGTGCAAGTGACTGACACCGAAAGCAACCCGGCTCCGGGTGTGACAGTCAACTTCAAACTGAGGCCCATCAGTTATTTCAAGGGTAACTACATTGCAACCGACACGGATAATGATCCGAATGCCGAACCCGACCAATATGTGCCGCTGTTAACAGCGCCGGAATGTATCACCGAAGACACGAATGGCAATGGCGCACTGGACGTGGGTGAAGACGTGAACGACAATGGCATTCTCGAGCCATCCAATGCGGCGACCATCACCGCCCACCCGGATGAAACACCGACCATTACTCCGGGAACAGCAACCCTGGTAACTGATGACAATGGTTTTGGCTTTCTGGCCGTTACCTACCCGAAATCAGAAGCCTCGTGGGTCAAGATGCGGCTGACCGCCAAAGTGCAGGACGGCTTGCCCGGAAATGTTGTAACACACACATTCTTGCTGCAGGTGCTGCTCGCAGACGTGCAGGACCTGAGCGTTGCCCCGCCTGGCGGCGGCCCTAGCCCATACGGTGTTGCTTCATCCTGCGCGGATCCTTCCTAAGTTATATAAATAGCTGTCCGCCAGTATCTGCCGGACGCAAGAATCGATTTATCAACGAATGTTGTAGTAAATTTTTTCTGATATCTCGTGCCAGGCGGCAACCTGTTTCCTGAACTTGTCGTAAGACTTGTAGATCTTTTTCGCCGCCGCATTCTTACCGGCGAGCTCTGTTACCACATCATTTGAAAGGCTCTTGAGTTTTGTCAGCACATCGTCCGGCAGCTTACGTACATCGACTTTATGCTTGTTCACCAGGGTATCCAGCGCCGCATTGTTTTTCGCCGTGTATTCCGTGGACATCTCTTGGTTTACCATTTTGCATGCATTACGCACGATGATTTGCAGATCCTTGTCCAGTGTATCAAATGCCTTCTTGTTGATGATGGCTTCCAGTGTGGTGCCCGGCTCATGCCAGCCAGGATAGTAATAGTATTTCGCTGCTTTGTATAAACCGAAGGCAAGGTCGTTATACGGGCCTACCCATTCGGTAGCATCGATTGCGCCGGTCTTGAGCGAAGTAAACAATTCACCACCGGGCAAGTTAACGGGCGTTCCACCGGCGCGCTTCAACACTTCGCCACCAAGACCGGGGATGCGCATCTTCAGGCCCTTGAGGTCATTGACGTTGTTGATCTCCTTGTTAAACCAGCCGGCCATCTGCACGGTAGAATTACCAGCTGCTGCTGGCAGTACACCAAACGGTGCATAGGTTTCTTCCCATAATTTCATGCCGCCGCCATGGTACAACCAGGCGGTCATTTCCTGGGCATTCATGCCGAACGGTACGGTCGAGAAAAACTGTGCCTCCTCTATTTTTCCTTTCCAGTAATACGCCGCACCGTGGCCCATCTCCGCGGTGCCGCGGGAAACCGCATCGAACACTTCGAACGCGGGTACCAGTTCTCCGGCACCGTACACCTTGACCTTAATACGCCTGTCCGTCATATCCGTGATCAAGCTGGCGAGCTGATTGGCACCCGTTCCCAGCACCGGAAAATTCTTCGGCCAGGTCGTGACCATTTTCCATTTGAGGCTTGTTTTAGCGTGGACGATGGCCGGCGCAGCGACGCCGGTAACAGCAACACCACTGATGCCCGCTTTCTTTATAAAGTCACGACGTTTCATCTTATCTACCTTTAAATTTTCAACAACGAGTGTACAGGGCACTCGCGTATTACATGATCTGGCGCACTTAAACGGGTTGTAAGTTGGCGTAGGCCATTACCAGCCACTTGCTCCCCGCCTTTTGAAAATTTACTTCCACGCGCGCATGCGCACCACTGCCTTCAAGATTTGTTACTGTACCTTCACCAAATTTGGCATGCATCACACGCTGGCCAATGCTGATGCCATTAACAGGCGCAGCCTGCGATGCTTTGGGGGAATATAGCGGTTTTGATACAGTTGGTCTTGAGCGCACTTCATTGAGCAAATGTTCCGGTATTTCACTGACAAACCGTGAAGGCGTCGGATACATGTCCTGTCCATATAAACGGCGGTGCTCGGCCGAGGTCAACACCAGTTGCTGACGTGCGCGTGTTATACCCACGTAACACAGCCTGCGCTCTTCTTCGAGCTTGCCCTCTTCATCCAGTGAACGCTGACTCGGGAACAGGCCTTCTTCAAGCCCGACGATAAACACCAGCGGAAACTCCAGCCCCTTGGCACTGTGCAAGGTCATCAATTGTATGCAGTCCTCCCATTCGCTGGCCTGGCCCTCGCCTGCTTCCAGCGCTGCATGTGTTAAAAACGCGGTCAACTTGTCCATGTTTTCCCATTCTTCATTGGGTGTATCTGAATCGTAATCAAAGCCGCGCGCGGCCGTGACCAGTTCCTCAAGGTTTTCCACGCGCGCTTCCGCTTTTTCTGATTTTTCCTTGCTGTAATAATCAATCAATCCACTGGCATGTATTACATGTTCAACCTGTTCGAATAAATCCAGATCTGCCGTATCCGATGCCATGGTGTCTATCAGACTGATAAATCCTGATATGGCATTGGTTGCTCTTGCTGCAAGTTCATTGCCATCGAGCACGGTGCGTGCTGCTTCCCACATGGAATAGTCTTTCGCTTTCGCAACTTCACGTATTTTTTCAACACTACGATCGCCAATCCCTCGGGTTGGAGTATTAACCACGCGCTCAAACGAGGCATCATCATTCCTGTTATCGATCAAACGTAAATACGCCAGCGCATCCTTGATCTCCGCGCGCTCGAAGAATCGCAAACCCCCGTAGACCCGATAAGGAATGCCTTCACTGACAAGGCGCTCCTCAAAAACACGTGACTGCGCATTTGAACGGTACAGTATCGCGATCTCTGCCCGTGCATGACCCTGTTCGGTCCATTGCATGGCGCGCTCTATAACAAACCGTGCTTCATCAAGTTCATTAAACGCGTTATAAAAAAGTATATGATCACCATCTTCGCCACTGGTCCATAACTTCTTACCCATGCGATCATTATTGTTGTCTATCAACGCGTTGGCGGCTGATAGAATGGTCGTGGTTGAACGGTAGTTCTGTTCCAATCTGACAAGTTGCGCATCCTTAAAGTGTTTTTGAAACAGCTGAATGTTTTCAACGCGTGCGCCGCGCCATGCATATATAGCCTGGTCATCATCGCCAACAATGAACACCCTGTTACTGTTTCCCGCGATAAGTCGTATCAGCGCATATTGAATAGTGTTTGTATCCTGAAATTCATCGACCAGGATGTGTTTGAAACGGTTTTGATAGTGCTCTAGCAAAGAATCATTATCACGCAGTAGCTCCAACGTTCTTAATAACAGCTCAGCAAAGTCAATAACGCCGGCACGTTGGCAGGCCTGTTCATACGCCGTGTAGATCCGCACCAGCTGGGTGTATATCGGGTTATGCGAGGTGTCGATATGCTGGGGGCGCTGGCCCTCGTCTTTGCGGGCATTGATAAAGCCCTGCGCTTGGCGCGGTGGCCAGCGCGCCTCATCCAGCTCAAGCGCTTTCAGTACGCGCCTGACCAGGCGGTACTGATCGTCGGCATCGAGAATCTGAAAGCTTTGCGGCAGCCCGGCTTCCTTCCAGTGGGCGCGCAGCAGGCGGTGACACAAACCGTGAAATGTGCCCACCCACATACCTGCAACAGGCATGCCCTGCAGTTTTTCGACACGAGAGCGCATTTCAGCGGCGGCCTTGTTGGTGAAAGTCACCGCGAAAATATTGAACGGAGAACTGCTCTCGACCTGGCATAACCAGGCGATGCGGTGCACCAGCACCCGTGTCTTGCCGCTGCCGGCTCCGGCCAAAACTAGCATGTGCCCTGGGGGCGCCGTGACCGCTTCCCGTTGTGCCTGGTTGAGTTCATCCAGGATGTGCGAGACATCGGCAGCCTCAGGCTCAACAAATACCATGTCGATTTGATCTGTTGTCATTTTGAGGTGTCCTGCAGGGCAAAGATCAGGATCAACGCACCGAGGCCGCCGCTGATCCAGGAAATCAACGGTGCACCCCAGATCAGGGAGGGTGTGAAACCGTCCAGTCCGAATACGATCAGCGCACTCATCAGCAACCCGGTGCCCGCAATCGTCAACACCGTGCGTTGATTGCTGCGCCGTATCTGGTCACGCACCTTCTGGATCTCCTGTAACTGTTGCTCGAACACCTGGCCTTCGGCAAGACGTTTGGTGGCTGCATAAATCAGACCCGGCATCTCCGGCATTTTTTCAACCAGGTACGGAAGGTTTTCCTTGAATTCGTTGAGCATGGCGCGCATGCCGACCTGCTCTTCCATCCAGCGCTCAAGAAACGGTTTCGCTGTTTTCCACAGGTCCAGGTCCGGGTAAAGCTGTCGGCCCAGTCCTTCTATGTTAAGCAGGGTTTTTTGCAACAACACCAGTTGTGGTTGCACTTCCATGTTGAACCGCCGTGCCGTTTGAAACAAGCGCAGCAACAACTGGCCAAACGAAATATCTTTTAACGGCCGCTCAAAGATTGGCTCACAAACACTGCGTATGGCGGCCTCGAATTCATCAACACGCGTACCTTCCGGCACCCATCCGGATTCAACATGCAGTTTTGCAACCTTGTTATAGTCTCGCTTGAAAAATGCGAGAAAGTTTTCTTCGAGGTATCGCTTATCAACCGGGCTAAGCGTACCAATAATGCCAAAATCAACAGCAATATATTTTGGATTTTGCGGATCATAAATATCAACAAAGATATTGCCTGGATGCATGTCAGCGTGAAAAAAATTATGCTTGAACACTTGGGTAAAAAATATTTCCACGCCCAGTTCTGCAAGTCGCTCCATGTTGGTATTGTTTCGTTTCAGTTCTTCAACATTGCGTATGGGCACACCATAGATACGCTCCATTACCAGAACATTTCTGCGTGTAAGATCCCAGTACACTTCAGGCACGTATAAACTACTGGATCCCTGAAAATTTCTTTTCAACTGGCTGGCGTTCGAGGCTTCGCGCAATAAATCAAGCTCATCAAGAATAGTC
>JAASSE010000277.1 GCA_021768055.1 Gammaproteobacteria bacterium
ATCGAACCCTACGAAAAGTCTTTCCGCATCCGTTTCCGCCAGGACGGTGTGCTGCTGGAAGTAGCCTCGCCCCCGGTGTCCATGGCCAACCGCCTGGTCGCCCGTCTCAAGGTTATGAGCAAGATGGATATCGCGGAACGGCGCGTGCCGCAGGACGGCCGCATCAAAATGGCGCTCTCCAAGAAGCGCGCCATCGATTTTCGTGTCAACACCTGCCCGACCCTGTTCGGCGAGAAAGTCGTGTTGCGTATTCTGGACCCGTCCAGTGCCCGGCTGGGTATTGATGCACTGGGTTATGAAGAGGACCAGAAACAAATGTATCTCAAGGCGCTCGCCAACCCGTACGGCATGATCCTGGTAACCGGCCCCACCGGTAGTGGTAAAACGGTATCACTGTATACCGGCCTGAATATCCTGAACACCGAAGACCGTAACATTTCTACCGCCGAGGACCCGGTGGAAATCAACCTCGAAGGTATCAACCAGGTCAATGTGAACAACAAGGTCGGGCTTGATTTCGCCTCGGCGTTAAGAGCCTTCCTGCGCCAGGACCCGGATATCGTCATGGTGGGTGAGATTCGTGACCTCGAGACCGCTGAAATCGCGATCAAGGCCGCGCAAACCGGTCACATGGTTCTGTCTACCCTGCATACCAACGATGCGCCGCAAACATTGGCGCGCCTGGTCAACATGGGTGTACCGCCGTTTAATATCGCATCCGCAGTATCTTTGATCATTGCCCAGCGACTGGCCAGACGGTTGTGTGAAAACTGCAAGACGACCGAAGACATTCCGAAGACCGCCCAAGAAGAGGAAGGCTTCACTGAAGAGCAAATCAATACGGGTATCGACTTCTACAAAGCCGTCGGTTGTGACCAGTGCTCGGGCGGCTACAAGGGCCGTGTCGGTATTTACCAGGTGATGCCAGTTTCCGAAGAAATGGGCCGCATCATCATGGAAAACGGTAATGCCATGGATCTTGCCGACCAGGCACAGAAAGAAGGCTATAACGATTTACGTCAATCCGGCCTGTTAAAAGTCGTTCAGGGTGTCACCAGCCTTGAAGAAGTCAACCGCGTAACCAAAGACTAACAAGGATTAAACAATGGCAGAAGCAGCACTCTATACATGGGAAGGCACCACCAAGCAGGGCAAGGTGATTCGTGGCGAAACCAACGCGACGAATATCGAGGCCGTTAAAGCCGAGTTACGCAAACAGGGTGTCACGCCTAAACCCGGCAAGATCAAGCGCAAGGGCAAGTCCCTGTTCGGTGGCGGTGGTAAGAAAATCACGCCGGCTGATATCGCCGTATTCAGCCGTCAGCTGGCCACCATGTTGAAAGCCGGTGTGCCGCTGGTGCAATCATTTGACATTGTCGGTCAGGGCCATTCGAACAAGAACATGACCACACTGTTGATGAAGGTCAAAGCTGACGTTGAAGGCGGCAGCACCCTGGCGTATGCGCTGGCACAGCATCCCCTGTATTTTGATGACCTGTTTGTAAACCTGGTCGACGCAGGTGAACAATCCGGTGCACTCGAAGACCTGCTCGACAAGATTGCAACCTACAAGGAAAAGACGGAAGCACTTAAAGCCAAAATCAAGAAAGCACTGACCTACCCGATCTCCGTACTGGTAGTGGCGTGTGTTGTTACCGCGATCCTGCTGATCTTTGTGGTACCGACATTCGCCGATATGTTTGGCAGCTTCGGTGCTGACCTGCCGGCACTGACAAAAATGGTTGTTACCATGTCTGACTTTGTTATCGACTGGGGCTGGCTCATCCTGCTTATCTTCATCGCTATCATCGTTGGCCTGGTTCAAACACATAAACGATCGCGCAAGTTCCGCGAGAACATGGACAAGCTGTTTCTGAAGTTACCGGCGTTCGGCTTATTGATGCACAACTCCGCCATCGCACGCTTTTCCCGTACGCTATCGACCATGTTCGCCGCCGGTGTGCCGCTTGTAGAAGCCATGGCCTCGGTTGCCGGTGCTGCGGGTAACAGTGTTTACACCAAGGAAATTTACAGGGTTCGTGATGACATCGCTGCGGGTACCACGCTGCAGGCCAGCCTGTCTCATAACAAGGACCTGTTTCCGAACATGCTGATCCAGATGGTGGGTATCGGTGAAGAATCCGGTGCACTGGACGAAATGCTCGGCAAAGTGGCCGAGTATTACGAATCAGCTGTCGATGATGCCGTCGACAACCTGACCGCATTGATGGAACCGCTGATCATGTCATTCCTCGCTGTTGTTATCGGCGGCCTGGTAATCGCCATGTACCTGCCTATCTTCAAGATGGGTGAAGTTGTCTCGCAATAGCAGTTAGTTGAACCCTCTCGATCTTTTCACCGCAGAACCCTGGCTGTTCTATACAGCCATCGTTCTGTTCAGCCTGGTCATGGGCAGTTTTCTTAACGTAGTGATTTACCGCTTACCCGTGATGCTGGACCGCGAGTGGCGACAGCAATGCCATGAATACTTGGAAATTGAAGCAGCTGCTGAACCGCCGCCAAAGTTTAACCTTGCGACACCGGCTTCGACCTGCCCACACTGCGACCACGTGATACGCGCCTGGGAAAACATCCCGGTACTCAGTTACCTGCTGCTGGGCGGTAAATGTTCATCATGCAAGGCAGCGATATCCCTGCAATATCCCGTGATCGAGTTTGTCACCGCAATAATGTCGCTGGCTGTTGCCTGGAAATACGGTGTCAGCTGGCAAACGGTCGGGGCCTTGCTGTTCACCTGGATGCTGATTGCACTGACCATGATCGACGTACACAAGCAACTGCTACCGGACAATATCACGCTGCCGCTGTTGTGGCTTGGCATCCTGTTTGCGCTGTTCGATACCTATACCCCGCTGCAAGCGAGCGTGATCGGTGCCATCGCTGGCTACATGGTGCTGTGGGCGGTGTTCCAGTTGTTCAAACTGGTTACCGGCAAGGAAGGCATGGGCTTTGGTGAC
>JAASSE010000278.1 GCA_021768055.1 Gammaproteobacteria bacterium
GACGGGCGTATCGTTGAAACCGGCCCGGTAGAGCAGGTGTTTGATAAGCCCCAGCAGCGTTATACGCAGGAACTGGCGAAGGCTTCGATCTACCATTAGCCCCTGAAACCAGTTTTTTCGGGCGCTCCTCCATTTTCCCTCTCGAAATGTGTGCATCCCTGACTATACTAATAGTTAGCAGGGATGAGGCAAGTTAATGAAAATAACAATAAATTCGGATCAAAGTTAACAGGAACTGGAACCTCTCTTATGTTTATCAGGTTCAGAAAATATGTAATAGCAGTTTAGCTGTTGCTGGCAGCACTGTTTATATACACTATGGGCGATGATTTGATTGCCGTTGAAAATATCGTGTTTACAGGAAATATGTGATGGTATACATCGGGTTTGTACTGGCAGGGATTCTTTCACTTGTAATTGTATGGTTTTATTTGCAACGAAAGGGAGATGGGAGATCTGTTCCGATTGATGACAATCTAGTTCCTCGCCTCGTGATATCTAAGGGTATCGATGGTATAGCAAATCGCGTTATATATGATGCTGTTTTACAAAAAGAAGTTGGTCGTGCCACCCGTCACTTGCGTGAACTTTCGGTGTTGTTATTCAAGATTGATTATTTCGAACAATACATGTCAGCTGTGGGCAAACAGCTTTCTGAGGACAGCCTTACAGAAATTATCATCAAGGTTGATTCAATGTTTAAACGTGGTGGTGATTTATTCGCACATCATGGCGGCGATGAGTTTGCAGTTATCATGCCTGATATTAATTTGCAGGATGCGAAGCAACAGGGCGAACGTATCAGGCAAAGTATTAAGAGTCTTGCGATAGAGCACCCTGCATCGGAGGTATCAGGTTTCATTACCATTAGTATCGGTGTGGCCAGCCTGGATGCTGAAAACAGGATGGCAGCCAGTGAACTAAACAGTGCAGCAAGCTCAGCCTTGCTGCATGCCGTTAGTCATGGTTGTAACCGGGTATCGACTGGAGAAACCTGATGAACGAAGCCGATACCGCTCTTTACCAGGCGAAGAGCACGGACGGAACTGCACAGTGACCATAAGTGTTTGATTTCTGACTACGCATATCCCATCAGGGTTATGCTGCCATACCCCCGGAATAGTTGACTGTTTTACTAGGTATTTGTAGACTAGATCTTACAGTTTTAGTCAGGAATTATTTGGGGTGATCGATGAGATTGTCGACTAAAGGCCGCTACAGTGTTACCGCCATGCTGGATTTGGCGATTCATGACAAGGCAGGGCCCGTGACGCTTGCGGATATTTCCCAGTGTCAGGGCATTTCGTTGTCCTACCTGGAACAGATATTTGCCAAGCTGCGCAAGGGTGGCCTGGTCAAGGGCGTGCGTGGTCCCGGTGGTGGTTATCGCCTGTCGCGACCGGCCAGTGAAATCAGTATCGGCGAAATTATACGCGTGGTTGATGAAAGCCTCGACGTCACACGTTGCGGCGGTAAAGGCGACTGTGACAATGGCGAAGCCTGTCTGACACATGAGCTGTGGATGGAGCTGAGTCAGCGCTTATACGAATTTCTCGATGGCATTACGCTGTCACAGTTTGTCGACAGGCCTGGTATCCCCGAACTGTCCCTGCAAAGAGACCGGATGAACGGACGCTTTATTCTGGCGAAGCGCCAGGCAGAGGCGATATCTCAAGGCATTATCTGATTAAGAGGTGATGGACCATGGCATACAGTGACAAAGTACTAGATCATTACGAAAACCCGAGAAACGTCGGCTCATTCGACAAGGATGAAGACAATGTCGGCACCGGCATGGTGGGTGCACCGGCTTGTGGCGATGTCATGAGATTACAGATCAAGGTAGGAGACGAAGGTATTATCGAAGACGCCGTGTTCAAGACCTATGGGTGTGGTAGCGCCATCGCATCAAGTTCCTTGCTGACCGAATGGGTCAAGGGCAAGACACTGGAGCAGGCGCAAGCCATCAAGAACACGGAAATTGCTGAAGAGCTGGCGCTGCCACCGGTGAAAATCCACTGTTCGGTGCTGGCTGAAGATGCCATTCATGCAGCCATCGATGATTACCGGAAAAAGCACAACTGATCCTGCAATAGTGCATTTGTTCAGAAAGCCCGCTACGCGGGCTTTTTTATGCATCCGCTTTTGTCTGGGCCCGCTGCAAAAGCTATAATACGCCCCCTTTATCCGTAGCAACCGGGGAACACACACGTGCTTGAGGCTTATCGCAACCATGTAGAACAACGCGCTGCAGAAGGCCTGCCGCCATTGCCGCTGGACGCCCACCAGGTAGCCG
Source organism: Gammaproteobacteria bacterium (assembly GCA_021768055.1). Taxonomy (GTDB): domain Bacteria; phylum Pseudomonadota; class Gammaproteobacteria; order SZUA-229; family SZUA-229; genus JABDQW01. The sequence continues at coordinate 2,297 of JAASSE010000278.1, forward strand.
AACTGGTCGAGTTGATCAAGAATCCACCGGCGGGTGAGGCAGAGTTCCTGCTGGAGCTGCTGGTTAATCGTGTTCCTCCCGGAGTCGACCAGGCCGCCTATGTGAAGGCTGCGTTCCTGGCCGATGTCGCCAGGGGCAATACCAGCTGCGATCTGGTCGATCGCGCCCGTGCCACGGAACTGCTCGGCACCATGCTCGGCGGCTACAATATTCAGCCCCTGATCGAACTGCTTGATGATGCGGCAACTGCTGAGGCTGCTGTAACAGCACTGTCGCATACGCGACTTATCTACGATGCATTTCATGATGTTGCTGAAAAATCCGCAAACAATGAACATGCAGCCAGGGTAATTCGTTCGTGGGCGGATGCCGAATGGTTTACATCATTACCGCAAATGCCGGAAGAAATTACCGTCACCGTGTTTAAAGTTCCCGGCGAAACCAACACCGATGACCTGTCACCGGCAACAGAAGCCTGGAGCCGTCCCGACATTCCGCTGCATGCCAAGTCCATGCTGATCAACAAAATGGACAAGCCACTGGAAACACTGGAGCAACTCAAACAAAAAGGCCACCCCCTTGCCTACGTTGGCGACGTGGTTGGCACTGGTTCATCGCGTAAGTCTGCGATCAACTCGGTACTGTGGCACATGGGCAACGATATCCCCTATGTAC
>JAASSE010000279.1 GCA_021768055.1 Gammaproteobacteria bacterium
CATGGTACTGGACATCGGTGGTGGTACTTCGGAAGTTGCAGTTATTTCCCTCAACGGTATCGTGTATGCCTCTTCGGTGAGGGTCGGTGGTGACCGTTTTGATGAAGCCATCACCTCCTACGTGCGTCGAAACTACGGCATCCTCATCGGTGAAGCCACGGCCGAACGTATCAAGCAGCAGATCGGTAACGCCTATCCCGGCCAGGAGCTGCTTGAAATCGAAATCAAGGGTCGCAACCTGTCTGAAGGTATCCCGCGTAGCTTCTCGCTGAACAGCAATGAAATTCTGGAAGCCCTGCAGGAACCACTGCACGGTATCGTCAGCGCAGTCAAAACTGCACTGGAACAAACACCACCGGAACTGGGTGCCGACGTCGCTGAACGCGGTATCGTTCTCACCGGCGGTGGTGCACTGCTGAAGGACCTGGACCGTTTGCTGATGGAAGAGACCGGTCTGCCCGTGGTGATGGCAGAAGACCCACTGACCTGTGTCGCCCGGGGCGGTGGCCGCGTGCTTGAACTGATCGACAAGCATGGGGGTGATTTCCTCGCTGTTGAATAAGGGCGACATTATGTCGCCCTCTAACGAGCCTGTTTCAGGTTTCTGAACCTATGCAAACGCTGTTCCAAAGAGGCCCGTCTGCCACCCTGCGCATGCTCCTCCTTGTCATCGTCTCGATAATCGTGATGACGGTAGACCACCGCTGGAAGCACCTCGAATTTGTACGCAACACCCTGTCCTATCTGCTCTATCCCGTTGAGTATGTCGTCGACCTGCCGATTCGCCTGTATTACTGGACCGATGAAACCCTGAGCAGCCATCAGCAACTGCTCGACGAGAACCGGCAATTGCGTGACCTTCATTTACAAAGCCGTGTGCAATTACAGAAACTCGACATACTCGAAAAGGAAAACGAGCGTCTGCGCCAGCTGTTGAGTGCAACACCTAAAGCATCCGAGGACCATTTGATTGCCGAGATCATTGCGGTGGACGTTGATCCTTACCGGCATTTGCTGTCACTCAACAAGGGCTCCAAGGACGGTGTTTTTCAAGGCCAACCGATCATCGATGCCCATGGCGTTATGGGCCAGGTTGTTTTTGTGAATGCAGTCACTTCAACCGCGATGCTGGTGACCGATGTGAGTCATGCCATTCCGGTGCAGATCGACCGCACCGGTCTGCGCAGTGTTGCCTTCGGTACCGGGCAAATCGATTATCTTAATCTCAAGCACATACCTCATAATGCTGACATTCGCGTCGGTGACAAGCTTATTTCCTCTGGGATGGGCCAGCGCTTCCCGCGCAACTACCCGGTTGCAGTGATTACGCGTATCGATCGAAATGTCGGCGAAACCTTCGTCAATGTGCGCGCCGAACCGCTGGCCTTGCTCGATACCAGCCGTGAAGTATTGCTGGTATGGACGCAGGACCACCCTATGCCGGAGCCGGTACTGGAGATGGCGGATGAATAAAAGTAATTTTCGTGTTGCCGGTCTGACCCTGATCGTTGCGTTTATGTTGAACGTGATGCCGCTGCCGGACTGGGCCCGGGAATTCAGGCCCGACTGGGTCACACTGGTAATGATCTACTGGGCCATGGCCTTGCCGGCCAGGATTGGCGTTACCATTGCATGGCTGTCAGGCCTGTTACTGGACGTCAGCCACGGCGCCATACTTGGGCAACATGCACTTGGCCTGGTACTGGTGAGTTACATCGTGCATATTCAGCACCAGCGCATACGTGTGGCATCGCTGGTTCAGCAGGCCATCGTGATTTTTTTCCTGTTGCTGCTGAAGCAGCTGATCGTGTTATGGGTCAGTGGTATCGTCGGGCGCGCCCCGGGTACCTGGCTGTACTTCATGCCCAGCTTCATCGGCGCCCTGCTGTGGCCGTGGATATATATTATTCTGCGTGACCTGCGCCGCAAGTTCGGTTACCGGGTTAACTACTAACCCACCTATTGCACGAAGGCGGACGCTGGAAGTTGGATTATGCTAGAAACTTCACACTGCTAAAAAAGATATACGGCTTGCTGCCCGACGACTGTTTGTCCTATTTGAATGTATAAAAAATCTGGCGTCGCATCTAGAACGATCCCCCTTGGCCCATAGCTATTGCTATGCGCCTGCGGACGATCATCCAACCTGCTTAGCCAGATCTCTTATAAATCCAAATCCTTCATCCAATAGGCGGGTTTAACCCGCCTGTTTCCTGTGATACATCATCAGTCCGACGCCAAGCATCAGCACCAGTAACTGCAAGCCGACACTCTGCATCGTCGGATAAATACCCAGTACTTCTATGCGCGGGAAGTTGATTACCAGGGTGCTGACGATGCCGGCTTCCTGCAGTGCTGCAATCCCCTGGCCACTGAACACGACAGCAAGCAGGAACAGCAATACCGCGTTGACCTGAAAGAACTGCTTGATTGGTAAATTGGTGCCGGCCTTGAAGATAAGATAGGCAACGACAACCAGCAACACGATGGCTGCAATGATACCGAGGAAAAAAGACTGCTCGGAACCATAATCGATCTGGACCCACATCGCCTGGTAGAACAATACCGTCTCGAACATCTCGCGATAGACTGCAAGGAATGCAACCATACCCAGAATCCACAAGGTACCGCCTTCCATTGCATTATCGATCTTGTGCTCCACATATTGTTTCCAGCGTTTGCTGTGACTGGCGTTGTGTAACCAGAAACCGACATACACCAGGATTACCGCTGCAACCAGCGCCGCGACACCTTCGGTAATTTCGCGTCTGGCGCCGGAGATGGCGATCAGGTTATCGGCCACCCACCAGGTGATGATGCCCAGTACGATGGCACCTATCCAGCCGGCATGCATGTATTTCAAGGCTTCACGCCGGCCGGTCTTGATCAGCGCTGCCATGATTGCTGCTAGCACCAATATAGCTTCGACGCCCTCGCGCAGCAGGATAATGAATGAACCGACGAAGGCCGC
>JAASSE010000056.1 GCA_021768055.1 Gammaproteobacteria bacterium
AATGCCATCATCACGAGAATGATCATCGCCACCGGAATGCTGATACGCCAATCAAGCTCGGCCTTGTACTCAGGTTTGTCTGATTGCCACAACTCGCTGGTTGAATGCGCCCGTACCCTCAACGGGTAAAATACATCTTCTCTCTCCGGTATCAGCACTCCGTATTCAGCGTAATCGATGATCTGGTAATTTGCCTCGCCAGGTGAACCGATATAGTGACGGCCATTTTCAAATAACATGTAATCCAGCTTTGTATCGAGCGTGACATTCCTACCGCTTGACGCCAGATCAACGTGCGTTACGCCGTCCCTGTCAAATCGCTGGAATATATTTTTCATTTGCTTGCCGTCATCGCTGAGCGATTCCATGAAGATAACGGCTTTACCATCCTGCAGCTGGTTAAAACGACCGGGCAACAAGGTACTGACCACGCTGGCATCACGAATCTGCGCCCTGATATCCGCACGTTCCAGCTCAACCGAGGGACGCATGTACAGCATCATCCAGAGTTCAATAAACAAAACCGGGATCAGTACGATGAAAATGGCACGGCTCAACTTGCGCGGTCCAATTCCACTGGCCATCAGTGCAGTCATTTCACTGTGCATGTGAAGCCTGCTGAATGCCAGCAAAACACCGAGAAACAGGCTTATAGGCAACAGCAGCACGAGAGATTTGAGCTGACTGTTGATATACAGGGGCAAAATGGTTTCTGTGGTCAGATCACCGCGCAGAAACCACCTGAGAAATTGCACAACCTCGACACTGCTGACAACTATAAACAGCACCACGGCAACTGCCATCCAGGTAAACAGAATTTCCCTGACGACATACCGGTCAACAATGTTCATCGCTGGCACCATAGAGCCGAATTATCACATTGTGGCTGTATTGTTGACCAGTAAAACTGGTAGAAACCGCCCCTTTTGGCAGAAATCACGCAATCACCCATGAAATATCAAGATTAATTGCATACAATGCGCCAGAAATATTCGATTCAGCTGGAGACTCCATGGAATACACCGTAAAAAGCGGCAGCCCTGAAAAGCAGCGCATCGGCTGTGTTGTAGCCGCCGTGTTCGCATCAAGAACTCTGTCACCCGCAGCCAAAACCCTGGACAAGGCCAGTGGCGGCATGATTTCAAACCTGATCCGCCGTGGTGAACTCGAAGGAGATGTCGGCGGCACACTGCTGTTGCACAATGTCGACAACACGCTGTGCGACCGCGTACTTCTGGTTGGCTGCGGCAAGGAAAAAGACATCGATACAAAGACGTTCAGAAAGATCAACGCGGTAATGACGTCAACACTGAAGGCCAGTGGTACCACTGAGGTCGCATCTTTTCTAACTGAAATACCCGTCAAGCGCAGGAGCCTGAGCTGGAAGATTCATCAATCAATCGAAGCTATTGACGCAACGCTGTACACATTTAACCAGCTGAAGTCCGAACAGAAGCCGCCGCGCAGACCGTTACGCAAATGTATTTTCAGTGTCTCCGGCCGCGGTCAGTTAGCCGAGGGTGAAGAAGCCGTTCGCCGCGGCATGGCCATCTCAGCCGGGATCAACCTGTCGAAAGACCTTGCCAACCTGCCGGGCAATGTCTGTACGCCGTCCTACCTGGCGAAGCAGGCGACCAACATGCAGAAGCAGTTTCCGAAAACCCGGGTGACGGTACTGGATGAAAAAGACATTGAAGAACTCGGTATGGGTGCTTTCATGTCCGTTACCAAAGGCAGCCGGCAGGAAGGCAAACTGATCACCATCGAGTACAGGGGCGGTGATAAAAAACAGAAGCCGATTGTACTGGTCGGTAAAGGCGTTACTTTCGACTCCGGTGGTATCAGCCTCAAGCCCGGTGCCGCAATGGATGAAATGAAGTTTGATATGTGCGGTGCTGCCGGTGTGCTTGGTGCCGTATCCGCGGTTGCTGAACTGCAGTTACCAGTGAATGTCATCGGCGTGATCCCCACCGTTGAAAACATGCCTGACGGGAGCGCCAGCAAGCCCGGTGATATTGTCACCAGTATGTCAGGCCAGACCATTGAAATACTGAATACCGATGCTGAAGGTCGTTTGATATTGTGTGATGCGCTCAGCTATGTCGAAAAATTTGATCCTGCGGCTGTTATCGATGTCGCGACCCTGACCGGCGCCTGCGTCGTTGCTTTGGGCGAACACCCGGCAGGCCTGATGGGCAATCACAAACCGCTGATTCACGATCTGCTTAAAGCCGGCAAGAACAGTGGTGACCGCTGCTGGGAACTGCCGCTGTGGGACGATTACCAGGAACAGCTCGACAGCAACTTTGCCGATATCGCCAATATAGGCGGCAAGGCTGCCGGCACCATCACCGCTGCCTGTTTCCTGTCACGCTTTACCAAAAAATACCACTGGGCCCACCTCGATATTGCCGGTGTGGCATGGAAGAGCGGCAAGCAAAAAGGCGCCACAGGCAGACCGGTCAGTCTCCTCGTGCACTACATCCTGGAACACCTTGAACACAAGAAGTAGACGGCCAGGACATTTATGAGCAAAAAACCGCGTGTTGATTTTTACAAGCTGAACAGTCAGAGCACACTGGCACTGAACCGCTTTTGCTGCCAGCTTGCTGACAAGGTTGTAAAGCTCGGTCATTCGGTTTTCGTGCGTACTCAATCCGAAGATGAATCACACATGCTCGACGACCTGATGTGGACATTCAGTGACAGCAGTTTTCTGCCGCACGCGATCCAGCAGCGTGACAACGACGCTGATGCGCCGGTCACTATCGGTCATGATACCAACCACGAATCTGCCTACCTTCTTATCAACCTGTCGGCTGATGTACCATCCAATATCGACAGCTTCGAGCGTATCGCCGAGGTCATCAACGATGCACCACAGCTGGTTAACCAGGGCCGTGCGCGTTATGCTGCCTACAAACAGCAGGATTACCCATTGCATTATCACGAGATAAAAATCTAGAACAGCGCCATGCCAGATAAAAACGATTCCCTGCCAATACTCGACGACATTATCATTCCCGGCGATGCCGACAAGGCAGCCAGTGAACGAGTCAGCAATGCCCAGGATTCGCTCTGGGATGAAAACAATGAAACATCCAGGCCTGCCGCGATGCGCAGGACAACAAGCGAGCAGCCGCCAGACATCGAAGCACTGACCGAGCAGCTGGTCAGCGACCTCCTGCCCGAACTCGAGCAGTGGCTACGCGATAAAATCCGTACGCGCCTGCAGGCCCATCTCACCGGCACCACTGACGACAACTGAGTCCCGACACACTGCCGTACATAGGCTGAAACGCCTGCATGCGGTATAATTTCGCGCTTTTACGTCCCTTGACCGGAATTCATGGAAAAAACCTATAACCCCGCGGCCATCGAACAGAAGTGGTACCAGACCTGGGAGCAGAAAGGCTATTTCAGTGCCGATGCCGAAAGCTGGAAACAGGGGCCCCGCGATAGTTACTGCATCATGATCCCGCCGCCCAATGTCACCGGGCGACTGCACATGGGCCATGCTTTCCAGGACGCCATCATGGATGCATTGATTCGCTACCATCGCATGAAGGGCGATAAAACCCTGTGGCAGGTCGGCACCGATCACGCCGGCATCGCTACACAGATGGTGGTTGAACGCCTGATCAACGCCGAAGGTAAAACCCGACATGATTATGGCCGCGAGAAATTTACCAAAAAGGTGTGGGACTGGAAAGAACACTCCGGCGGCACCATTACCGGTCAACTGCGCCGTATGGGTGCTTCGCTGGACTGGTCGCGTGAGCGCTTTACCATGGATGAAGGCCTGTCAGAAGCAGTTCAGGAAGTTTTCGTCCGACTCTATGAAGAAGGCCTGATTTACCGCGGCAAGCGCCTGGTCAACTGGGACCCGGTGCTGCACACCGCGGTATCTGATCTTGAAGTCCTGTCCGAGGAAGAAAACGGCCACATGTGGCATATGCGCTACCCGCGCAGCAATGGCGCTGGCCATGTCGTGGTGGCGACCACACGCCCGGAAACCATGCTGGGCGACTGTGCCGTTGCAGTACACCCGAATGATGAACGCTACAGCTATCTGCTCGGCGAATACCTTGACCTGCCATTGACCGGCCGCCGCATTCCGGTGATTGCCGATGAGCACGTCGATCCGGAATTCGGTACCGGCTGCGTGAAGATAACACCGGCGCATGACTTTAACGACTACCAGGTGTGGCAACGCCATCACACGAAAAACGAGCTGCGCGAAATGATTCACGGCGGCCTGATCAATATCTTCACCATCGACGCCGCGATTCGTGACAATGAAGAAAAAGAAGGTGAGCTGATTCCTTCTGCCTATATCGGCATGGACCGTTATGAAGCACGCAAGCAGATCGTCAAGGATCTCGAGGCTGCAGGCCTGCTGGAAAAAGTCAATGACCACAAACTGATGGTGCCGCGTGGTGACCGCTCCGGCGCGGTGATCGAACCCTATCTGACTGACCAGTGGTACGTCAGTGTCAAACCGCTGGCTGAACCGGCAATCACCGCGGTAGAAATCGGTTATATCAAATTTGTGCCCGACAACTGGAAGAACACCTACTTCGAATGGATGCGTAATATCGAAGACTGGTGTATCTCGCGCCAGATCTGGTGGGGACACCGCATCCCTGCCTGGTACGACGACGTCGGTAACGTTTATGTTGGCCGCAATATCGATGATGTACGAGAGAAAAACAAACTGCCGCCAGACTTCCCGTTGCAGCAGGATGAGGATGTACTGGACACCTGGTTCTCATCAGCGCTGTGGCCGTTCTCGACACTGGGCTGGCCGGAGAAAACTCCCGAGCTCGAACAGTTCTATCCAACCAACGTACTGGTAACCGGCTTCGACATTATCTTTTTCTGGGTCGCACGCATGATCATGATGGGCCTGAAATTCATGGGTGACGTACCGTTCCATGAAATTTATATCCATGGCCTGGTGCGCGATGCCGAAGGCCAGAAAATGTCGAAATCAAAAGGTAACGTACTGGACCCTATCGATGTTGTTGATGGTATCGATCTCGAAGCACTGGTCGCAAAAAGAACCAGCGCAGTGATGCAGCCCCACCTGGTTGAACGTATCGAAAAACTGACACGAAAGAACTTTCCGCAAGGCATTCCTGCATTTGGTACCGATGCGCTGCGCTTTACATTTGCCGCACTGGCAACAACAGGTCGCGACATCGTACTCGCGCCTTCACGCATTGAAGGCTATCGCAACTACTGCAACAAGCTGTGGAACGCAACACGCTATGTACTGATGCAAACTGAAGGTAAGGATACCGGTGTAGATAATGATGAGATTGAACTGTCATTAGCAGACCGCTGGATTATTTCACGATTACAGCTTGTGGAAGAAAATATAGAAAAACACATCAAGCACTACCGTTTCGATCATTACGCCCAGGACCTGTATGCGTTTGTATGGGATGACTATTGCGACTGGTATCTCGAACTTTCAAAACCGGTTTTATTCAACGACGCAACACCGGAAGCAGCGCAGCGCGGTACACGGCGAACTCTGGTGCGTGTACTCGAAACTATTTTGCGCCTGAATCACCCGATCATGCCCTTCATCACTGAAGAGCTCTGGCAGAAAGTTGCACCACTGGCTGGCAAGTCTGGTGAAACCATCATGAACCAGCCGTTCCCTCAAGGTGATAGTGACAAGATTGATGAAGAAGCTGAAGACGAACTCGACTGGGTGAAAACTTTCGTCACCGGTGTGCGCAAGATACGTTCGGAAATGGACATCGCACCCGGCAAAGCACTACCGGTACTACTGGACAACGCGTCTGAAGATGACAAACGTATTTTTGACAATAACCAGGCCTTTATCGAAACGCTGGCCAAGCTCGAGTCAGTCAAATGGCTTGAACAGGGTGAGCACGCGCCCGAATCAGCGGCTGCCCTTGTCGGAGAAATGCAGATCCTGATCCCGCTTGCCGGTCTGATCGACAAGGAAGCTGAACTTTCCCGCCTGGCAAAAGAAATAGCCAAACTGCAGGTTAACCTGGATAAAGGCAATGCCAAGCTGCAGAACCCTAACTTCGTAGATAAAGCACCGGAGTCTGTGGTCGACAAGGAACGCCAGCGCGTTGAAGAAATGGCCAGGGCCAAGCAACAGCTCGAGGACCAGTCGGAAAAAATCCGGGCACTCTAGGCTGATTCGGCAGTCCAACACTTGCACATAAGCAAGCGGTCGCTGTAATCTCGGGTACAGACAAAGCAGACCAGCGATATCAAAATGCAAACACCGGACAAACATCAACAGATTATCCAGACGCACGCCGGCCTGATTCTCGGCGTGGTTCAGTGCATACAAAATTCGGACCTGAGGCCACAGATGGAGCAGGCACTGAAGCTGTCCGAACAGAACGGCTGGGACAAACTGGTAGCCGCTATTCGAAAAATCCTAGATGGCAGTCGCGATGAAAGCATACTTGTCGGCCTCGATGATGAGGATACGGTAATCGCAACCGCGATACTCAGAGGCTTGCAGGATCCAAACACCTTACCCAAGCCCGATGACAAACCCGACGCGACATTAGCCGCGCCAATGCTGGCCAACCTGATCAATGATGCGCGAAGGGGCGATCATAATGCAGTGGTGATGCTCGGTGGCATGGCAGAACAGATGTCAGCAGCCGGTGGCGACATGGCACGTGTTGGTGCTGTGCTCAAGGACATGATCGATGGTGAACGCGATGTTGACAAACTATGCAGCAAGATGGGGCCGCAGGGTGAGTCACTGATTGTGCAGATTCTGGAAGAGCTGGGGAAACTGG
>JAASSE010000280.1 GCA_021768055.1 Gammaproteobacteria bacterium
GTGGTGAGCGGTTACGTCCCCACACGGACATAATTCCGAAACCACTGATACAGGTCGGCAAACACCGCCTGGTTGAATACCATTTATTCAACCTGGCCAACGCAGGCGTTACTGATGTGGTTATTAATACTTCATGGCTTGGTGACCAGATTCGGGAAGAACTGGGTGATGGCAGCAAGTATGCGCTCAGTATCATATATTCAGATGAGGGTGACGATGCGCTTGAAACAGCCGGCGGTATTGTCAAGGCTTTGCCAATACTTGGTGACGAGCCTTTCATCGTTATCAACGGTGATATCTGGAGTGATTACGATCTGGCACAGCTGAAAAATCGGCCCATCGACACTGAAGCGCACCTTGTTCTGGTAAACAACCCGGAACACAATAAAACAGGTGACTTTGCGCTGACAGATGAAACAATTACTACCAGCGGTGAAAACAAGCTGACGTACAGTGGAATAGGTGTATTCACGCCTACCTTTTTTGCAGACACCAAGCCGGGCAAGTCAGCACTGGGTCCGCTGCTCAGAAAAAAAGCCGAACAGGGAAAAATAAGCGGCGAAAAATATGACGGTAACTGGTTTGATATCGGAACCATAGAAAGACTTGCACAACTGAGATTAGTAATAAACTAATAAGCGCATGGGCGAAGAAATAACATACAGCCGTTTCGTCAAGGCCGATTACCAGCAATTTGAAAAGCACCTCAAACAGGAAACGGAAATTCTTGGAGAGTTGTTCGACAGCCATGCCCTCTCCAGTGGAGCGCTCGCTGCAGGCTATGAACTGGAAGCCTGGTTGATAGATGATAAGGCCTCACCGTGCCCGCACAATGATACTTTCCTAGAAAAAGCCAACGACCCTTTGATATCGCCGGAACTGGCGAAATTCAACATCGAGCTTAACGTTGTACCACAGGGTTTTAATGCAACTTTGCTCAGCAGTTTTGAACAGCAGCTGAAGCAGCTCTGGGACAAGTGCCAGCATACAGCTGATGAAATAGGCTGCCACATGATGGGGGTCGGTATTCTGCCGACATTAAAAGACAGCGACCTCTCGCTCGAAAACATTTCCTCAATGAACCGCTATCGTGCACTCAATGAACAGGTATTGCGCCAACGAAAAGGTAAGGGTATCCAGCTCAATATAAACGGCGCTGAACATCTTGAAGTAGAACATCATGATGTCATGCTTGAAGCAGCATCAACCTCGCTGCAGATTCACCTGCAGGTTCCACAAGATCAGGCGGTGCGTGATTACAATGCCTCCATTATTCTGTCCGCTCCGCTGGTTGCTGTCGGCGCCAATGCGCCGTTTATGTTCAACAAGGACCTGTGGTATGAAACCCGCATACCAGTATTCGAACAATCGGTGGCAGTTGGCGGTATCGGTGGCGCGGCCAGTGGACCGGTGCACCGGGTCGGTTTTGGCGGTAATTATGCTCGCGAATCACTGTTTGAATGCTTCGTTGAAAATGTCGATCACTTCCCGATATTGCTACCTGTATCCTATGATGCGGAGCCGGAGCAATTGCATTACCTGCGCTTGCATAACGGTACGATCTGGCGCTGGAACCGACCGTTGATAGGGTTTGACGAGGATGGAACACCACACCTACGCATCGAGCAAAGAGTCACCTCTAGCGCCCCCAGTATTGTTGATAATATCGCCAATATTGCTTTTTATTACGGCCTTGTTCAGTTTTATGCAAGTTGCGCGGAACCGCCCGAGGAGTTACTCGATTTTGCCGATGCCAAGGATAATTTTTACCGTACCGCGCAACTCGGTCTAAACCATCGACTGCTGTGGATAGATGGCAACAGATATACGGTCAAACAGCTGGTACTCGATGAATTGCTGGAGCAATCAGCTGCGGGACTGCATCAACTTGGTGTGTCTGCAAACGAAAGTGACCGCTATCTCGGTATTATAGAGTCGCGCATCAGCAGTGAGCAGACCGGTACACAATGGCAGCGTAAATTCACCGAACTGCATGGGCGCGACATGCAGTTGCTCACATTCAACTATTACCGTAATCAGCAAAAGAACAAACCCGTTCACGAATGGGACTTCGAGACCAGTTCATAATGCTCAACGAAACCGACATACTTCCCGACGGATTACTCGAAGCGAAAGCCACCGAGTTGCTTGACATGCTCGGTTCGCCGACCCTGATTCACCTGCAAGGCGAACAGCCCGAACCTGTCTTCATCAGCACTTTGCTGCATGGCAATGAAACCACCGGCTTCTATGCGGTACAACGATTGCTCAGGGATTTCCAGGACAAGCCCCTGCCCCGGTCAATCTCCCTGTTTGTCGGCAACGTTGCGGCAGCGGCTGTTGAACAGCGCATGCTCGACACCCAGGCGGATTACAACCGGGTCTGGCCCGGCACTCATCATGATGATTGCATTGAAACGGATATGATGAAGACCATCTCCAATATCATGCAGAAACGCAAACCCTTTGCCAGTGTTGATATACACAACAATACCGGGCTCAATCCACATTACGCCTGCGTTAACATCCTGAACCCACACTGCATGCAGCTGGCCGGCATGTTCGGCAACACCGTGGTGTATTTCACCAGCCCCAAGGGCGTTCAATCCGCAGCTTTCTCGGACTTTTGTCCGGCAGTCGTGCTTGAATGCGGGCAGTCCGGACAGGCAGACGGCATCACGCATTCATACCGTTACCTGCATACGGTTCTGAACACAGAAAAACTGCCATCTGAACATCCGACACACATTAACCTGTTTCATACCGTTGCACGTGTCACCATCCCTGAAATGTTTTCTTTCAGTGCTGACGGTGACGGCGACATCCAGTTAAAACATGAGCTCGAATCAAAGAATTTTGAAAAACTCAAGGTTGGGTCAGAATTCGCGAACCTGAAATCAGGCAGCGAACCACATCTCGTTGTAACCAATGAAAGCAGTGAAGACGTCACTGCTGAATATTTCGA
>JAASSE010000281.1 GCA_021768055.1 Gammaproteobacteria bacterium
GACTTCACTGCCTGCTCAACTACCTGGTCCGGTGTCATGCGCAGTTTCTTCTCCATGTGTATCGGGGACGTTGCGATAAACGTATGGATACGCGCCGAGTTGGCCTGCTTCAGTGCTTCACCCGCACGATTGATATCTTTATCCAGTGCGCGTGCCAGTCCGCACACGGTACTGTCTTTGATGGTTTTGGCGACGGCAGCAACCGACTCAAATTCACCCTGGCTGGCTATCGGAAAACCCGCTTCAATCACATCGACTTTCATGCGCTCAAGTGCTTTGGCGATGCGAACTTTTTCATCTTTCGTCATGGAGGCACCGGGGCTCTGCTCGCCATCACGTAAGGTTGTATCAAAAATGACCAGTTTGTCGTTACTCATTACCTGCTCCGCAAATCATATGCGTGTTCTAAATAAAGATTGGGTGCGTATCGCCTCGCCAGGGCTTTCTGTTCTGCCTTACGGCAGTAGCAGAAACAGGCATGCAAGTAATAAAACTGAAAGATAGGCAGGCACAGAAAACAGCGATTCGAGCGTCAAATCGTTAAAGCAGCGGGGTCCGGCTTGTCGGGATGCTTCACTCATGTTTTCAGCGAAAATAACCTGTGCCGATTACTATAGCGATTCGATGTTGATTAAACAAGTACCAAAAAAGCCTATTCAGTTCGCTGGCTGCGCTTGCGTACACGGCGTAACACACTGATAAACGGGCCTGAAAGCATGTACAGGAAGAAACAGCCGAACAGCGCTACCGGCGGGTCGATGGTAACGAATACCAATATCAGTACCACAATCAGCAGCATGAAAAACGGCACCCGGTTCTGGAAATCGATGTCCTTGAAGCTGTAGTAGGAAATCCTGCTGACCATGAGCAAGCCGGCAATCACGGTCAGTGCCAGTGCCAAATAAGCGACATCGGCCCCGGGGATGCCGGCATCGAAACACACCCACACCATGCCGATCACGACCGCAGCGGCGGACGGGCTGGGCAGCCCTTGGAAATAGCGCTTGTCCGTGCTGCCTACGCGGATGTTAAAGCGGGCCAGTCGCAGGGCTGCAGCGACTGCATATATAAAGGCACCCAGCCAGCCGAGCTTGCCCAGCTGCCAGCTGACATTGACCAGGGACGACAACGACCATTCGTACATGACCAGCGCCGGTGCCAGCCCGAATGATGCCAGGTCGGCAAGACTATCGTACTCGGCACCGAACGCGCTCTGGGTTTTGGTCAGGCGCGCCACACGGCCGTCGAGCCCGTCCAGTACCATCGCAACGAACACGGCAACTGCGGCGTGTTCAAACTTGTCGTTCATCGCACTGACGATGGCATAAAAACCGGCGAAGAATGCTGCCGTGGTGAACAGGTTTGGCAGCAGGTAAATGCCGCGGCGACGCTTTTGTTCCTTATCTTCTTCCATTGCCGAAGAATAGCCTATTTAAACAGTGACTTGAAATAAAAAAGGGCTGAGTGAACAGCCCTTCATATGATTAGCAAGTGCGTAGCGCGACTAGTTTTTACTTTTGTCGACAATTTTGTTCGATGCAATCCACGGCATCATCGCACGCAACTTAGCACCGGTGACTTCAATCGGGTGCTGGCGCGTTTTATCGCGCAAGGCCTCGAGGTTCTTGCCGCCGGCCTGCATTTCCGTGATGAATTCCTTTGCGAACTCACCGCTTTGAATTTCACCCAGGATCTTCTTCATTTCAGCCTTGGTATTTTCATTGACGACACGCGGCCCGCGCGTAACATCACCGTACTCGGCGGTGTTGGAAATGGAGTAACGCATGTCAGCGATACCACCTTGGTACATTAGGTCAACGATCAGCTTGAGCTCGTGCAGGCACTCGAAATAGGCCATTTCAGGTTCATAACCGGCTTCCACCAGGGTTTCAAACCCGGCCTGAACCAGTGCGGTGGTGCCGCCACACAGGACCGCCTGTTCACCGAACAGGTCGGTTTCGGTTTCTTCCCGAAACGTGGTTTCAATAATACCGGTACGACCACCGCCTATTGCGGATGCGTAGGACAGCGCTGTTTCTTTTGCTGTACCGGACGCATCCTGGAATACGGCGATCAGGTCAGGGATGCCGCCACCGTTAACGAACTCGTTGCGCACCGTATGCCCCGGTGCCTTCGGTGCAATCATGATCACGTCCAGGTCAGCACGCGGCTTGATCGCTTCAAAATGAATATTGAATCCGTGCGCAAAGGCCAGCGCCGCACCCTGTTTTATATTCGGTTCGACCTGGTCGGCATACAAAGCCGCCTGGTGTTCATCCGGCGCCAGAATCATGATGACGTCTGCATTGGCAACCGCGTCCTCGATGGACATCACGTTTAAACCAGCCTGCTCGGCCTTTGCAACGGAGGAAGAACCCTCACGCAGACCTACGGTAACGTCTACCCCGGAGTCTTTCAGGTTGTTAGCATGCGCATGTCCCTGTGACCCATAGCCGATAATGCTGACTTTTTTGCCCTTGATTATCGATAAATCACAATCTTTATCGTAATAAATATTCATTGATGTGTTCCTGATTTTGATTTTTAACTTTTAACTTTTGTGAAGCTGGTGCTGGCCGAATCAGATCAGTGATTTCTCACCACGATTGATACCAATCAGACCAGAACGCACCACTTCATGAATCGTGATACTTGAAAGTGCTTCCACGAATGCATCGAGCTTGTCGCCATTACCGGTCATCTCGATCGTGTAAGTCGTGTCGGTAACATCGATGATGCGACCGTGAAAGATTTCAACAAGTCGTTTAACTTCTTCACGCTCCCCGTCTGCCGCATGAACCTTGATCAACATCAGCTCACGGTCGATCTGAACATCACCGGTCATGTCTATGAGCTTGACCACGTCAATCAGCTTGTTCAGCTGTTTGTTAATTTGCTCGATGATCTCGTCGGTACCCGAGGTCACGATGGTCATGCGCGACAATGAAGGATCA
>JAASSE010000282.1 GCA_021768055.1 Gammaproteobacteria bacterium
CGGCTCACCGCTGGGCAACACCGGTTTCACCACCACTGACGGCCGCGCCACCATCATGATGCCGCACCCGGAAAGGGTTTACCGCGCCGTGCAAAACTCATGGAAACCAGAAAATTGGGAAGAAGATGGCGCCTGGATGAGACTGTTCAGAAACGCTCGCGCCCACTGTAATTGAGGGGACTGTCACGGCGTAGCATAGCGAAGTCGGACGACAGGTCTTGCATGGACCACGTTTACAGGAGTATAAATATGGTCTCAATACAACTGCACAGGGTAAAAAGGAGGGTGCTGGTATGGATAGTTCGGTTCAAGGAAAATACATATTCAAGGCTGACAGGTCACACCCAGATCAAGCTCCCTTTGAAAATCCTTTTGGGCTCCCTTAATGAGAGCTATACGATTGATTTAATTAAAATAGAGATGATTAAATCCCCGAAATGTCCGAATACAAACCAGACATTTGGGGTGTCTAATTGTAGTTAGGCTATCAATTTTTTTGGAATTAGGAGAATGCCAAACAAAATACCAAAAAGTTATAAAGTGGATGACGGGTTGGTTTTCATTCATGAGTTCTTGAAACATCCTCTTCAGATTGGGTCAATTATTCCAAGTTCTCGTTACCTGAAGCGGCGAATTGTTGCGGCTGCGGGAATTGCTTCAGCCAATGTTGTTGTGGAGTTAGGCGCCGGAACAGGAGGTATTACTCGTGCAATACTACGTGCGATGCCTCAGCACGCCAAGCTTCTTAGCATAGAAATTAATCCACATTTATACTCTCTGCTAAAAAGTATTGAGGACGATCGACTAATAGCACACCTGGGCAGTGCGTGTGAGCTCAAGGAAATTATTTCTTTATATGATCTAGATGCCCCGAATGTAATAATTTCTGGGATTCCGTTTTCTACCATGAGTCGTGGCACGGGAACTCAAATCCTCAAAGCTATTTCATCTCAACTAGCCCCTAACGGACGCTTTGTCGCATACCAAGTGAGTAATCGAGTCGCTACTTTATGCCATCCTTTCCTAGGTTCAGGGCAGACTACAACAGAGTTTCTTAACATTCCACCAATGCGTATTTTTCAGTGGGAGAAGCGTGCCTAACAAGGCGCTCAAATGGGTCGGTCAAAAGGCTATCGCCTTTTACAAATAATAGGGGTCAGACTCCAATTAAAGAAATAATAGGGGTCAGACTCCAATTAAAGTGGTCAGAGCCCTTTAATACCCTGAATACTCAAAAGCTGATAAAGCTTAATCCTGTTACCAGCAAATGCCTGTGCTCCCATTCACTTCCAAATTCCAGTGATTGCAGCCTGTATCCGAGTTTCCATTTCACACCCTTTGTGAAATATTTTGAAATGCCGAACGTGAGCCAATTTTGGTTGACCCCGTTCTCGCTTGGTTCGATGAAGAACTCTTCCTCGATGTAAGGAGTGAGTTGATAGTCTGTGACCTTATTAAGCGAAGTCCACACTGATTCATTACGGTAACGCACGCGATCCTTTGTATTGCCCTCGAAATAACGCAATTCAATCCGGTTGCGGTTGGAGAAACGCCAGTTCTCCCAGGTGTCTTTCCAGATTGCACCAAACATTGGGCGGTATTCATCGCGCCATCCGCTATTGAGTTTCAATCGTGCCTGGCGGTAACCGGCCTCGACTGCCCAGTTATCATCAAGGGCATAACGCAGGTTGATATCTGCATATCCGAAAAAGAATTCTGAAAAGCCATCGCGGGTGACGAGGTTGACGCGCCCAACGAAGAACAGGCTCTTATCGAGCTGTTTGAGCATAAACAGGTTGTTGGTCGTGCCGATATCGGCAGCGTGCGAAGTAATGCATGGCAAAAACGACAGTGCCATGCAAATAACGACTAAAACAGGGTTATAAAGTCGGATCAACAATTAGGGTCCAACAATTAGGGTCAGACTCAACAATTAGGGTCAGACTCGAATTTAATAAAGCGCGAATAACATATTAAAGAGGTTATGTACCTTTACCAAGTCCAGCCCTTCCAAGTACGAACTCGATTTCGTGGGCCATTCGCTGCACGCACTTACGACCTTCTTCGATCGCTTCATCTGCGCGATACAATTCCAATAACCCGATATCCGATAGTTTTGGCGATAACACCAGGTCGGGTGGATCACCGGCCAGTCGGCTTCGGGTTATCCGGTCCTGTGTAATATTCACTGATGCGGCTATCGCGTCCAGCAGGCTCGGAGGTTGTTCGATGTTAGCGGGCTCGAACAACGACAGGCTCGTATATTCCTTTACCAGTTCCGATAATTTGCCACTAACGCCATTCCTATCATGTTTCGCTGCAATTTTATTAAAGTGTTTACCCACGATATCGCCATTGAGGTTGACGGCGATGACGATATCGGCGCCGATGGCTCGACATACCGAAACCGGCACCGGGTTGACCAGTCCACCGTCGACCAGCCAGCGGTTATTGTGCCTGATAGCAGGAAACAGACCGGGTAAGGCCATCGACGACCACACGGCCTGCACGACGGAACCATCTTGCAGCCAGACTTCCTTGCCCGTTTCCAGATCGGTTGCAACAGCGGCGTAGGTTTTTGGCAGGTCTTCAATGACATCTTCCTCACCGACTATGTTTTCGGTCAGGTAATCACGAAATCTCTCCGTGTTTACAAACCCCGTAAATGACGTGCGGATGTCGAGAAATCTTGCCACATCGAGCTTTGTCACCGACAGGGCCCAGGACTGCAGTTTTTCCAGGTTACCTGCGACATAGGCGGCGCCGACCATCGAGCCGACAGAAGTGCCACACACGATGTCGGGCCTGATACCGAGCGCTGACAGCTCATTGATAATGCCGATGTGAGCCCAGCCGCGTGACGAGCCGCTTCCCAGTGCCAGGCCGATTATTAATTTTGAATTCATGGCTTGATAATATACTTTATTATCGGGCAGA
>JAASSE010000283.1 GCA_021768055.1 Gammaproteobacteria bacterium
CCTGCACGTATCCCGACCACTCCGCTGCTGATGCTGCCTGGTGCAACAGGGTAGTTGTCAGCAGTGCACTGAACAGTAAACGTTTCACTGGAAGTCCCTGAGTTACTTGGCACGCTTGAGGCTGTTACGGTTAAAGTCCTTGTCCTGTAAACCTGTTCTGAACTTGTAGTCCATCCAGGCCAGTTTCGTGCTTTTACCGGTTTGATGGTTTTCCATGTACATTTCGTCGGCGCGCCAGTACTTGTCGAGATATTTCTGGTAGCTGTTGTATGTCAGCGTCTTTAGTAGATCATTCTTGCGGTCATAGAATACAATTTGTTCAGGTCGGTATTCTTTTTTGTTGATCCAGCCAATCTGGCGCGTATATCCCGAGTGTTTGTACGCCGGGTAACGTTCTATGACAAAACAGTCGATGCCATTCAGCGTTTCATCGCGAAGATACTTGTACGTATATTTTTCGACTTCCTGTGATCCTATGTCTTCGTAAGCGAACTCGCTGCCCATGAAAGGCCCGGACTTGTTTTTTGAATTGATGCGTTTCACGCGTTTCAATGCAGGCAGGTACAGCCATTGTTCATCGGGCTTGATCGCATGTGAGAAGGTCAGAAAAGCGGTACCTTTGACATCGGCTGGCTTGTCGAATATCGACATGGATTTATCACCATCGCCAATTACTTCGAGCGTTTTGATACGGATGTAGCGCGTACTGGTATCACCCTGCTTGTTTTTCAGCTCCATGATCATGTTGGCCGTGGAATCACCAAAGCCTTCATCACGCTTGTCGGCTTCGATGGCAATTTCCAGGCCTTTCTCTTCAGGCGTTTGTGCAAACGCAGTCAGTGCAAACAGGTTGATAGCAACACTTATAACAGCAAGCTTTACTGTTCCCTGGTTCATACTTTTATCTCCCCGTTTTCTTCGAGTTTTATTAATATTGGAGGCAGCAGCATGAAGTCGATGACCAGCGCCAGTGCAATCACGACACTGGTCAACAGGCCCATGCCGGAATTCAGTTCAAAATGTGATTGCGCCAGGATCATGAAGCCGGCGATCAGCACAATCGATGTCACCAGCAGAGCAATACCGACACTGTTGAATGCATAATGCACGGCCTGCTGTGCATTGAAGTTCTTTTCCCTGCGAGCGCGTAAATACTTGCTCATGAAATGCACGGTATCATCAACCACGATACCCAACGTCATGCCGGTAACTACGGACAGGGCAATGCCAACTTGGCCGACGAACACGCCCCAGATACCGAAAGACGCTGCTGCGGGCAACAGATTGGGCAGCAGGCTGATCATGCCGAATTTAAGCGACCGGAAGAAAATAATCAGCACCATGGAAATCATGAACAGCGCCACTGTGGTACCGATCAGCATGCTATGGATGTTGCGTTTACCGAGGTGGGCGAACATCACCGTGGGGCCGGTGCCGGCCGCTTCAAGTTCAGGCATGTTTTCCTGTAACCAGGCCATGGTGCGCTGCTCCAGCGCGAGGATCTCGTTGGTCGACATGGTCTTCAGCGTGACCGCCATACGGGTTGCGCTTTTGCTGACATCGATCTGGTTGTTGAGATCGAGGCCGTAGGGCAGTGACATTTCATACAACAATAAATACTGCGCGGCCAGGTCGCGCTGTTCCGGCAGCTTGTACCAGGCTGGGTCGTCACCGTGCATGTTCTTGTTGAGCCGTTTGAACGTATCGGTAAGTGTGAATACATGAATCACTTCAGGTTGCGAACGCAGGTACTGGGCAAATTTTTCTGCATTTCTCAGGTAATTCGGATCACTGATGCCGCCCGGTTCTTTTGTCCCGAGTGCAAAATCGATGTAATAAACACCGGTCAGGTGTTCGGCTGCGTAATCCGAGTCATTTCTGAATTCAATGGTGGTATCGAAATATTCCACGAACACGTCATTGAGTTCGTTTCTGGGAACCAGCGATACCAGCACGATGACAGTAACTGTGCTTGTCAGCAGCAGCGTGCGGTAATGACGGATAACAAAATCACCAAAGTGGCCCATGAAAAGTTTGCCGGTCACTTCCTGCCTGGAGCGAGCAGGCAGGATGGTTATTGCCGCCGGCAAGAAAGTGATGGAAAGCACAAAAGCCATCGCCACGCCCATCGCGGCAATGTTGCCAAGATCATGAAACGGTGGTGCGTCGCTGAAGTTAAGGCTGAGAAAACCCAGTACGGTTGTTACCGAGGTGACGAATATCGGCCAGAAATTGATGCGCATGCTTTCAGTTATGGCTTCTTCCCTGTTTCTGCCCAGATGTATTTCATGCCGCATCGTCACCAGCAGGTGTACGGCATCGGCAATTGCCATCGTTAGCACCATGATTGGTGCACTCATCACCGGTGGTGACAAGCGTATCCCCAGCCAGCCGGCCAGGCCCATCGCTGTCATGATGGAAAATACAATCATGATGAAGGTTGTTGCAGTTCCGCTGAAACCGCGCAGCATCAAAAACAGCGTGATGACAATGAACAACAAAGCCAGGGGGTACAGGTTTTGCGCATCGTTCTGGCTGGCTTCCGGAAATGCATTGTTCATTACAGTCATACCGACCAGGCGGATTTCAATGTCCGGATATTTCTCCAGGTACTTCGCTTTCATTTCTCGGGCGAAGTCGACTGCGGTTGGTACTTCATCGAGCCTTTTTCCCGGTAGCTGTACCGTGACGTTAATACCGGTGTATTTGCTGTTGGGCGAGACCAGGCGGTTCACCAGCATCGGTTCATTGACTGCGATGGATTGAATCCTGGAAAGATCTTCGTCAGTTAAAACAGACGGATCGGGAACAAGATCATCAACAATGAGGTCGTATTCTTCCGCGGTGGTGTGCTGGTAATTCGTGATTGAGTCGACGCGTGTTGAAAAGGGGATCTGCCAGGCCTCTTCGGTAATATCCTGAA
>JAASSE010000284.1 GCA_021768055.1 Gammaproteobacteria bacterium
ATTCCATTCATATAGGGCTTCAATGCGTATGGCACCACAACGCTGCCATCAGCCTGCTGGTAGTTTTCCAGGATCGCCACCAGGGTACGGCCGACTGCAAGTCCCGAACCGTTGATGGTGTACAACAGTTCCGGTTTGCCGGTTTCAGGATTGCGCCAGCGTGCCTGCATGCGCCGCGCCTGGAAATCGGTGAAGCAGCTGCAGGAGGAAATTTCCCGATAAGCCTGCTGACCCGGCAACCAGACTTCGAGATCATAGGTCTTGGCCGCGGAAAAACCGATATCACCGGTACACAGGGTGACCACGCGGTAGGGCAGTTCCAGTTTCTGCAACACAGCTTCGGCATGGGCGGTCAGTTCCTCCAGTGCATCCCAGGCAGCATCGGGCCTGACCAGTTGCACCAGCTCGACTTTCTCGAACTGGTGCTGGCGAATCATGCCACGCGTATCCTTGCCATACGACCCCGCTTCGGAACGGAAGCACGGTGTGTGACTGGCCAGCTTTAACGGTAAATCATCTGCATCCAGGATTTCACCGCGCACCAGGTTGGTCACCGGCACTTCAGCCGTAGGAATCAGGTAGTAGCCTGCTTCATCATCCACCATGAACAAGTCTTCTTCGAATTTAGGCAGCTGGCCGGTACCGCGCAAACTGTCACGGTTAACGATGTAAGGCACATAGACTTCTTCATAGCCGTGCTCACGGGTTTGCAACTCGAGCATGAATTGCGTAATTGCACGATGCAACCTGGCGACCTGACCGCTCATCACGACAAAGCGCGAACCGGTGAGTTTGCTCGCGGTTTCGAAATCGAGCCCGCTTAAACCGGCACCGACATCAACATGGTCCTTTATTTCAAAGTCGAAATCGCGTGGTTCTCCCCAGCGGCGAATTTCAACATTATCCGATTCATCATTGCCTTCAGGAACAGACTCGTGCGGCAGGTTTGGAGTCTCCATCAACAGCGCATCCATTTTCTGCTGTATGGCATGCAGTTCCGCCTTGGCTTCATCCAGCCTTTCACCCAGCCCGGCCACTTCATCCAGCAATGGCTGAATATCTTCACCGGCGGCCTTGGCTTTGCCGATGGATTTGGAGCGGATATTGCGTTCGTTCTGTAAATGCTCGGTGCGGATCTGGCATTCCTTGCGCAATGCTTCAAGATCCTCCAGCATCGACACATCAAGTTCGAAACCGCGCCTCTTCAGTTGCGCGGCTACCGCATTGATATCGGAACGGATCAGTTTGGGATCAAGCATGGGGTATCTTATTGTTTGTTGTGAGTCAGGAAAGATCCGCTGCGAATGTTAACACATGGCCCGGGCTTATCAGGTCATCGATGGACGCCAGTGCTGCATTAACGTTTTCTTCGCTGTCAAAAAACTCTATCACGACCGGTAAATCAAGCGACACATCCAGCAGTGTTGAAGAATGCGTCTCGCCCGAACGCCCGAAACCGGTAATACCGCGATAAACTGTCACCCCTTTGACCTTGTGATCATCATGCAGGCGTTCGAAAATCTTTTTGTGAACATGTTCACCTTCGGTGACATAAATTCTTGCTACGGTTACGTTCATATTTGTCTTCCTATGATGACGCCCAGCCACACCGCCGCCAGACATAACAGGACACTCAACACAATGTTCATCATTGCACGCATGATATCGCCCTGCTCCAGCAGGTTGAGTGTTTCTATCGAGAAAGTTGAAAAGGTCGTGAAAGAACCCAGTACACCGATCAGCACCGCGGCTCTCCATTCAGGATCGATGTCGTAACGCTCTAGCAGAAGCACGCCCAGTATACCCATCAACAGGGAACCGCTGACATTGACGAACAGGGTACCGTAGGGAAAACCCCTGCCCAGCAGTGAATATACACCCAGTGATGTCCCGTAACGAAGCACTGCCCCAAATGCGCCGCCAACCGCGATGAAGACCAGGGCTTTCATGCCAATGCCTTAAGCGAGCTCTACCCTGACTGTTTCAGCAACTTCACTGTAATCGGGTATCTGGTCGAAGTTCAGGTAGCGGTAAATGTTGTCTGACCTGCCGGCAAATGATTGCATGCGTTCCATGTACTCATCCATGGTCGGAATGTAACCCAGGGTCGCGGTGATTGCACACAGTTCCGCGGAAGCGAGGTATACGTTGGCGCCGTTACCGAGACGGTTAGGGAAATTTCGTGTCGATGTTGATAACACCGTGGCATTGTCTGCGACGCGCGCCTGGTTGCCCATGCACAACGAGCAGCCCGGTACTTCGGTACGTGCACCGGCCTTACCGAAAATGCTGTAGTGCCCCTCTTCCATTAACTGGCGCTCATCCATGCGTGTTGGCGGCACGATCCACATCCGCGTCGGCAGACTGGTGATGCCTTCGAGCACCTGTGAAGCGGCGCGATAATGACCGATGTTGGTCATGCAGGAGCCGATAAATACTTCGTCTACCTTGTCGCCGGCAACTTCAGACAGTGGTTTGACATCATCCGGATCATTGGGGCACGCCAGCAGCGGCTCTTTGATCTGTGCGAGGTCGATCTCGATGACTTCTGCATATTCGGCATCGGCATCGGGTTCCAGCAACTCGGGATTATCCAGCCATTGTTGCATCGCATCGATGCGGCGCTGCAAGGTACGCTTGTCTTCATAACCGTTTGCGATCATCCATTTCAACAGCGTCATGTTGGAATTGAGGTATTCGATGATCGGCTCCTTGCCCAGACGAATGGTACAACCGTTGGCAGAACGCTCGGCCGAAGCATCCGACAGTTCGAACGCCTGCTCGACTTTGAGATCAGGCAGACCTTCAATCTCGAGAACGCGGCCGTTGAACACGTTCTTCTTGCCTTTCTTCTCAATGGTTAACAGGCCTTTCTGAATGGCGACATACGGGATGGCATTGACCAGGTCACGCAAGGTC
>JAASSE010000285.1 GCA_021768055.1 Gammaproteobacteria bacterium
CGATGCGGTACGGCAGGCGACTTCCGGCCGGATACAGATCGATGATAGAGCCCCGCACTGCAAATTCGCCGTGTTCCATCACCTGCGACACATTGGTGTAGCCACTGGCATCAAGCTTGCGCCGAAATGCTTCGATATCGAGGCGCTGGCCGACTTCTAGCATCAGCACGTGCTGGTGGATATAGCTGCTCGGGGTTAGTCGCTGCAGCAGGGTATTGACCGGCAGGATCAGGATATTACCAGGCTGTATCCCGGGCAGTGCGTGCAGGGTTTTCAGGCGGTCCGAAATGATGTCCTGGTGGGGCGAGAAGATGTCGTACGGCAGCGTCTCCCAGTCGGGCAGATGGAGTATTTCGTGGTGCCCGCTGCTGTAGAACCCGATTTCAGCATGCAGCTGGCCGGCAAGGGCGAGATCGTCCACCACCAGTACAATGGGACCTGTTTTATGGCTCTGCGCGGCCTCAACCGTGGCCAGCGCCAGGGAACTGCCGTACAGGCGGCTCCAGTTGCCGGGCTCAGCGACAGAGGATGGAAGAGGGGGGTGGAGCAGGGCGTTCACGGGTATTGCGGTGTTGGGTTAATCGTCATTTGTGGGTAGTGAATTTTACATGATGCCTGGCGGCAGGGACTAGGAACTAGGTTCTAGGTACTAGGGCAAGCTATCAAATAGTCAACGTAAGGAATGATGTCACGAAGCTAACTCAAGTAGTGTGTTTGTTTTCAGGATTACCGCGCAGCAGACGCGATTCGCAATGAGTATTAAGTAGTTGTCGTAACTTATTGATTATTTTTTAGCTAACAGCTTACGGATGATGTCTTCCATACGCTTTTTGTCGGGTTCCTTGAAGCCCTTGTGGGCATGAACCATATTGCCTTTGCGGTCTATGATGTAGGTGCTGGGCATGACCTTGACGTTGTATTTTTCGGCCGTTGTGCCTTCCGGATCGTAGGCGATGGTGAAGTCGGCCGGTACCAGCTTGAGGAATGTCTTTGCATCTTCCTTGTCCTTGTCGAGGTTAATCCCGATGACACTCAAACCTTGCTTTCCGTAGCGCTCCTGCAGTTCGTTGAACCACGGGAACGAATGCCGGCACGGTACACACCAGGAGGCCCAGAAATCGACAACTACGACCTTGTTACGCTGGCGCTTGAGCGATACAGGGCCGCCTTCAGTTGGCAAGGTGAATGCCGGTGCTTTGGAGGTGGCGATTGCGACCGGGCTGGTCAGCAGTAATGTGGTAAATACTAACGTCGCGAGTGATGACAGTATTGTTGTTTTAAAGGCTTGCATCCTGATATTTATATGGGATTAAAAATGGGGCGTATTATATAAGGATCTAGGTGCAGGGTACTAGGTACAAGGAAAAGCACTAAATTCCCGCTTTAGCGGGTATAGCAGTAATAAAGTATAATTATGCATAATGTATATTATGTTAAATAGAATATTTAGCCATATCCAGTCATATCTACCACCACTACTTAATACTCCTTAAATACACTCTTGCACTGCTCTTTTAACTCTTTACATTCATGTGTGCGTATAGCGGTGTAATCACCGACACGACTGATCACTTCCCTCTTCTATTGTCTATTGAGTGAAATCACACACCAGTGCTTCAATAATTATTTATTTGAACGCTGATCACCCTATTATTCTTCTTCTGTTCCATATAAATCAGGCTTGCCAGGTGTGTGTTTTATCTGTTGCTTTGTACGAGATTCAGAGCTTCAAAAACAGATAGGAATGTAATGAAAATCAATACTATATAAGTAGATGGTGATAAACGAAAATTGTTCTTATTACCACTTGTAATAAAGCGTTAATCCGACTAGGATACGCGCCGTTACTTTGGGTCGAAAATGCGTGTTTTCACACATTATTTAAGTTAAATGGCGCAGCAACAAGCCATAACCCGAAAAGCCTTAAAAAAAAACGAATTAAATATCTTCAGGAGCTAACATGAGAGCAGCAATCCGTGTTGCCGGTCTTTTAGGTCTGATTGCAACCAGCGGCAACGCACTGGCAGATTATCAGATGAACCTTTCACCCGGCGTTACCACTTTCAGCCGCGGTGCATACGATATCCACCAGATGGTCATGTGGATCTGTGTCGTCATTGGCGCCATTGTCTTCGGTGCCATGATCTACTCAATCATCAACCACCGTAAATCCAAAGGCGCGGTTGCTGCCGATTTTCACGAAAACACCACCATCGAAATCATCTGGACGGTCATCCCGTTCCTTATCCTGGTCGTGATGGCCATTCCGGCAACCAAGGTACTGCTGGCAATGGAAGACATGTCCAACAGTGAAATGTCGATCAAGGTGACAGGCTACCAGTGGAAGTGGCATTACGATTACATGGAAGAAGATATCAACTTCTTCAGCAACATATCCACACCGGATGCGCTGTCTTTAAAAACCAATAAGAACGTCACCAAGGACGAAACTTACCTGCTGGATGTTGACAGAAAGATGGTGATACCTACCAACACCAAGGTTCGCCTGCTGTTTACGTCGAATGATGTTATCCACTCCTGGTGGATACCGGCATTCGGCCTGAAGAAAGACACCATCCCGGGATTCATCAATGAAGGCTGGATCAATGTTCCGGAGCCTGGTGTCTACCGAGGCAAGTGCGCTGAATTGTGCGGCGCCAACCATGGCTTCATGCCGGTCGTGGTCGAAGCCAAGTCCAAGAAAGAATATGCCGCCTGGGTGGCCGAACAGAAGCAGGCTGCCGCGGTTGTTGCCGCCGCTGCCGACAAAACTTGGACCATGGCCGAGCTGATGAGCCACGGCGAGAAGGTTTACACGACCTCGTGCGGTGCCTGCCACCAGGCCAATGGTGAAGGCCTGCCGGGTGTGTTCCCGGGCCTTAAAGGCAGCC
>JAASSE010000286.1 GCA_021768055.1 Gammaproteobacteria bacterium
GCACATGGACACGGGGATCTTTGCCTTTTTACCGGCATCGATCGTTACCTGTATTAACTGCAGTACCGCAGGGTGCAGGGGGTTGTATAGATAGTTAACTTCATCATCAATGCGGTCGATTGCGAGGGTGTATTGAATCAGGTCATTGGTGCCGATAGAAAGAAAGTCCAGACGATGAGCAAATATCTGGGATGACAATGCAGCGGCGGGCACTTCAATCATGGCGCCAATAGGCATGTTTTCGTTAAAGCGCACTTTGCGCCGACGTAAAATCTCTTTAGCCTGATTGACCAGCTGGCATATTTGCTCCAGCTCATCAATGCTGGTCATCATGGGAATCATCATGCTGACATCGCCATAAGCTGCAACCCGCATAATCGCGCATAACTGATGCATGAATGATTCCGGTTCCTTCAGGCAGCGCCGGATTGCACGCAGACCCATGGCAGGGTTATGTGCCATCGGGCCATGACCCAGTTCTTCCTCGAGTTCCTTGTCAGCACCCAGATCAAGGGTGCGGATGGTCAGCGGTTTGCCGTGGAGACGGAACAACGCGCGTTTATATGTCTTGAACTGGGTTTCTTCATCAACGGTGTCCTTGTTTTCAAGAAACAGCATTTCAGTACGGTATAGTCCGACACCGGTGTCGTCGTACTTTTTCAGTGTTCGTATATCTTCAGGGCGGTCAATATTGCCTTCTATGGTCACCTTCACACCGTCCTTGGTGATGGCAGGTTTGTCTTTTAATTTATTGAGTTCTCTCTTACGCTCAAGATTGCGGCGGCGCAGTTGCCGGTAATGCTTGAGTGAGCGTGCATCCGGGTCGCAAATGACGGCACCGTAATGACCGTCAATAATGAGTTTTTCGCCGGGATGGATAAGCTGGCGCGCATTATGCACACCGACAACAGCGGGTATACCCAGGTTTCTTGCAAGAATTGCAGTATGCGATAAAGGCCCACCGAATTCGGTGACAAAACCCGCAATTTTCTGATGCTGCATCATCAAGGTGTCGGCCGGTGTCAGGTCGTCTGAAATAACAATGCGACCCTTCATCTGTACCGGCTCAGCTACCGGTTCTTTTTGCTCCGACAGACAGCGTTGGATGCGCTGTACAACATGAATAACGTCGTCCTTGCGCGTACGCAGGTAGGGGTCTTGCATTTCATCAAACACCTGCACCAGGCGTTCTGTCTGTACCTGCAGTGCCCATTCGGCGTTGCACGAATATTCCCTGATGATGGCAGCGGCACCTTCATTAAAGGCGGGGTCTTCCATCATCAACAAATGCGAATCAATGAATGCAAGGATGTCTTCGGGTGTTTCGGCGGCTATCTTGTTCTTGATTTCATGAAGCTGTTCACTAGCCTTCTTCACGGCCTTTTGCAGGCGCATGATTTCATCATCATGATATATTTTCGGAATGTTGTATTCGACGACTTCCGTGGTAGTGCGAATGTAGAGATAGGCGTTGCCTATTGCGACACCGTGGGATACACCGATACCATTTAGAAGTACACTCACAAAATATACCTTTCGTTACATTTATTCATCTTCGTCGAAACGGTTGTTTATCAGCTGTTCAAGTTGATCAAGGCTGTCATTGGCATCGCTGCCTTTGGCATGGATTGTAATCGTAGTGCCTTTACTTGCTGCCAGCATCATTACACCCATAATGCTCTTGCCATTAACGCGTTGAGAATTGCCTTCCAGGTTAATATCGCTGTTAAAGCTGGATGCCAGCTTGACAAATTTTGCAGCGGCACGTGCATGCATTCCCAGTTTGTTGATAATGGTTACGTCTCTGCTTAATTCCATTGTTAATTACTTATCAGTCTAACGCCGTTCTTGCCGCCGTCAGCGGCAGACTCGCCCAGGTAATGCAGGGGCATGTCTCTGTAATTCATCAGGCGCAGGATCATCGGCAGGTTAATGCCGCTGACGAGCAGTGTGTTGCTGTCGAGAAATTCACTGGCCAGGTTGCACGGTGTGCTGCCATAGCTGTCGGTAATGATTAACACGCCTTCATCTGTTGATAACTGATCGAGTGAATCGGATATATTCTGTTTTGCTGCATCCGTATCCGAATCCATAGGCACTTCGACGCAGTCTATGTTCTCAGCATCTTCGTTGAGAATCGCGCGAGCCATCGACAGTATATTGCCGCCAATGTTTTCATGGGTAACCAGTAAAACTGCAACGCTCATCAAGTAGACCTAGTCCAGTTCTCTGTGCCGTATCGATACATTATCAATTTTATCCTTAAATTCCGCGCACAATCTTTCGCTGATATATACAGAGCGATGTTGGCCACCAGTGCAACCGATTGAAATTGTTAGATAACACCGGTTCTGCTGTGCAAATTTTGGAATCCATTTTTCCAGAAAACTCCTGAGAAACTCCAGCATGTCTTCAACTTCATCATTGCCCTGCAGAAAGCTGATGACGTCATCGTCCTGCCCGGTCAATGGCCGCAGTCTGGGCTCCCAGTACGGATTTGGCAGGCAGCGTACATCAAAAACAAAGTCCGAATCAGCCGGTGTCCCATGTTTGTAGCCAAACGACTGAAATAATACAGACAGTTTCTTCTTGTCACGCTTGATAATTTGCTGCTGGATCTGGTCGCGCAACTGGTAAATGTTTGAAAAGGTGGTGTCGATCATCAGATCAGATTCAGCCG
The DNA here is from genome assembly GCA_021768055.1 of Gammaproteobacteria bacterium. GTDB lineage: Bacteria > Pseudomonadota > Gammaproteobacteria > SZUA-229 > SZUA-229 > JABDQW01. The sequence goes on from JAASSE010000286.1 coordinate 2,681, forward strand.
CGATTCCACCCAGCAGGTTGCGTTCAACCTCAATTGCTTCCGTCAATGGCAGGCCCTTGCGTGTTAACGGATGCATTCTCCGGGTATCGCTGAAACGCCTGATCAGAGTCGGCAATTCAGCCTGCAAATAAACAATTTCTATGCTTATATCGAGGTTGCGTAATGGCTTGATGATTTCGGAGAATTGCCTCAAGTCATTTGATTCACTGC
>JAASSE010000005.1 GCA_021768055.1 Gammaproteobacteria bacterium
ACAGGCCATGCCGATCTGGCCAAACCGGTGTCGGTACAGTTTCTCGCCCCTGGTCAGCAGTTCAGCCATCGGCCCGTCAGTTTGTACATTGACGATTTCCCCTTTGGCAAGGTTGCGTATGAATGTTTCGAGGGCAACCAACTGTGGATCATCATAGATAAGAGGGAAGCGGTCCATGCTGATTTCCCAGCAGTCGTTTATTTTTTCCTGCAGGGTCACCAGGCCGCCCAGATTTTTATCATATATCGGGTAACGCGCAATACTTTTTACATCCAGTTTTTCGCCGTCACTGCCGTGGCAATTAGCGCAGGCATATTCTTCATCCGGACGGTGTTCATTAAACAGTGCCGTACCCTTGTCCACTGTGACATAACCCGGGTTTTCGAATTCATCATCCTGCATTGCCTGAGTTTCAGGCGATACAAATTCGTAACCTGAAATCGGCTCAGAGGCGGAAACCGGGGTTATGAAAACTGCAGCTAATAAAAAAACAATACCGTTGATACGCATAGCTTGTCACCTCAGTGTTTTCAGGTAAGCAACGATATCTTCAACCTGCTGTGCGGTCAGGATGGTCTTGCCCCAGTACTCGTCAGCGACGCGGCTGGCCAGGCGAGGGTCATGGTAAAAGCCTGGCATGACCGAATTCGGATTGAAGCGGCGCTGGTCAACCAGGTGCGCGCGTATCTGGCCTTCTGTCATGCGCGCGGCAAGACCGTGCAGGGGTGGCCCCACCGTTCCGTGCAAGGTTTCTTCGGGTATCGGCATCTGGTGGCAGGCAAGACAATTGCCGCCATGAGTGTCGATGACGAGTTTTAGCCCGTTGGCACGGTCGCCTTCAAGGTTGCAAAGTGGTTCGTTAATCGCAAGCTCATGCATGCTCCAGTGACAATAGTCGGTGGGCAATGGCGGATGATCACCGGCAACGGGTACGGCAATAAATGTCAGCATCAACAATAATTGAAGGCGCATTAACGAATTATACTGGTGATTGCCGGTGCGTGGTTGTTTCCTGGTCCGCATCTTCGATTTCTTCATATGCTGCAATGGATACAGCGGGGTCGTTTTCAGAATTGGAGAGCTCGATAATGTGGCAGCCCTCTTCAAAATAAAATTCGTCATCAGGATTTATTTTAAAGATGGTTTCGTTCATTTATTTGAGTACAAAAACTGCCAGCGCGATGCTGCAAACGACCAGGCCGATGCTCCAGGTAAACAACCACATCTGTCGGCCCTTTTTGCCCAGGTAGATGAGAATGATGCCGATGATAACACCCAGTATTGCCGTGAATACCAGCATGTCATTGCTGGCATTCTTGGTGAGTATCTCGGCAGGTATGTTTTCAGGGTAACGTATGAGTATTTCCCGTTTTGTCAGATTGAAATCATGATGCCGGTATTATCAACCGGATTTTACCTGGGCATAATAACGCCGGCCAAGGATGACAGCCAGTATGCCACCGAGGATCAGTACTGAAGCAATAGCCAGACGCAGGGTAATCACCTCATTGACAAAAACCACGCCGCCCGTGGCCGCAATGACCGGAACTGAAAGCTGAACAACAGCTGCTTCTGTGGTTGAAAGCCCACGCAGGGCGGTATACCAGATGGTGTAGCCGAGACCGGATGCGACGGAACCTGACAGTACTGCGAGGATAATGCCTTCGGTCGTCAGTTCGATATAAGGCAGCGATATTAATGCCAGCACGATGACGATCGGTGCGGTACGCAAAAAATTATACGCAGTATCGCTGAGCGGGTATTTTGATCCTCTACCGTTGAGTGTATACATACCCCACGCTATTCCGGCCATGGTCATCAACACGAAACCGATAAACGTGGGCGTTGTTACGTCCGGTAATACAAGATAGACAAAACCAGAGAACGCAATGAACACACCCAGCCACTCGGCAGTATGCAGCCGTGTGCCGGAAAACAAACTGATGAGAATCATCGTGATTTGAACAGAACCGAACAATACGAGTGCACCGGTACCGGTATCAAGAGAAATATAGGAAAACGAAAAGGCAATTGCATAGATAAACAGCATCAAGGCAGACATCCAGCTGCCCTTGGTGGCCGCACTGTTTTTATTGCTGGTTAATTTCAGTATTACTGCCAGCGCGACGATACCGGAAAACAGGCGTATCACGGTAAAACTGGAGGCATCGATTGTTTGTTCGCCCAATGCGGCACGGCATAATACGGAGTTGGCTGCGAATGCAACAAGCGCGCAGCAGGTAAGAAGTATGGTTTTAACGGGCGTCGTGTTTGTTTTTATTTGAGTTACCTCACCCGTGCGCAATTATTTAGTCTGCAAACCAGCAGCTTTGGCTGCTCATCCGACACCTGAGTCCGGGTTCATTGTGACAGGTGGGAACGTATAAAAAGTTCTGTCCGCCTGATAGCATCCTTCGCAGCCAGGTCATCTGCAAAGGTGCGAACATGTGGTGGGCGAAAATCAAAACCACGGCCGACGCCGGGGTAGACGATCAGTTGTGCGTTACGGCCCTTTTCCTGCAGGGTATTGATGCCTTCCATAATCGGTCGCAGCCGCTGGTATTGTTCGTGTTCGCCAAAAAATACCAGCGTGGGAACAACCAGGTCATTGATTTCAGGCGCATACTGGTAGACCTGCATAGGCTCCGGCTTGTTCGGGTCCTGCCAATGTGGATAGTAAGACACATAACAGGCGATCTTGCCCTCCTGTTTTTTATGTGTAACTAGGGCCCTGAGCGTCAGGTAACCGCCGCGTGTATGTGAAACGGCGCAGGCCTTGTTGCCCTTGATGCCGGGCAGCTCCAGTAGCTTATCGATACCCCTGGCTACGTCCTGATCGCTGATGTAATCGTGCCCCATCGGGTAACGGTCAAAAAAGCGGCCGCTCCAGACATCCGGCGCGAGCACCACGAAGCCTCTGGCGGCCAGTCGTTTTGGTAGCAGCATGGTGAGGTCATCGAGCCCGCGGCGGCCGTGCTGAAACAGTACGGGCAGATATTTGCCCGGCTTTTTCGGACGGAACACATAGGCGGGGATGTCGGCATCGCCACTGGTGTAGCTGATTTCTTCGGCCGTGACTTCGTGGTTTTCCGGTACATCCAGTTTACCGTTTTCCCACCAGTCATCATCCCACCACAATTTTTCCTTGTCCTGCGGATACTCGGTTTTTACCCAGGGCTCGTGGGATGCATATACATGCAGAGCGGAAACCAGCAATATAATAATGGCAACTGTTCTTGTCATGAGCGAATTATACACATTTCAGCTGTTACCAAAATGTGCTGGTACAGCGGAATTATTCCTTGGTGGAGTAGCGATAACGTTCTATTGCCTTTGAACGGGCAAACTGCTGGTAAGTCCAGTCCTTCAGATAGGCGTGTTCGAGCACATAGTCCATCGAATTCATCAGGCGCTGCCGTAGTATCAGCGTATCTGTTTTCAGCACTTCCTCGCCTTTTGTGTTGAAGAACAGTAATGAGGGTACGCGGGTAAAGCCGGATGCTTCGTATAAAGCAGCGGGTGTAATCGCCTTGCCATCAGGCATAATGATTTTACTGTGTGTGTCGTCGGCATCGAGCTGTACGATATCGAACCATTCCATCGTTTCCCTGATATCGTCCAGATTCAACACTTCGTAATGAAATTCTTCGCATGCCACGCAGTTCTTTTTCTCCAGTATCACCAGTATCGGATATTTGCCTGGGCCGCTTCTTCGGTCGAGATTATGGGGAGGTTCTTCAAACAAGGGGTCCGGAGTCAGGCGGTCTTTCGCAACAATGGTCGAGTCTTTGGATAGTCTCTCCTTGATAAAGTCACCCAGGCGCATGCTGTTGTAATAATCATTGACGACATATTCAAGCGAAAGGGTGAAGCGCTCGGGCGACTGGTAACCCACCAGCCGCAGCAATCGTGCGCCATCCTTGCCGTAGAACAGAACAGTCGGCGAGTACTCAACACCTTCTTTCAACGCAAATTGTTTGATTGAAATGGAATTGCCCTTTGGGTCAACCATTTCGACGTCATCGAAAATCTCGAAACCGATGGAATCGAAATCCTTCTGTACTGCCGCGGCGATAACCGGGTCACCCAGGCTTCTTTGTATGAATACATGGCAGTAGGAACAGCCTTCTGTTATATAAAGCACCATAATGCCTTTTTTACCCTTCGCAAGTGCATTATCCAGCTCTTCCTGCAGATTGTTAAAGGGGTTTTCTATAAACCAGTCGGGGAACTCGATGTGGGTAACAACGCTGTCAATAAACAGTTCTTTTGCGCTAGCGTGGCTGGTTAAGCAAAACAACAGGGTAAGGAAACACAGTCGTCGCATAAATAATCAGCCGTTTGTGAATAATATCCTGTAATCTTCAGGAAGCTTGTATCCCGCGTGCCCCATGCCTTCCAGTATCAATTCGACCAGTTGTACCGGGTCGTAGCGGTCGGAGTTAAGTACCAGGTCGTAATTCGAAGCGTCAGTGATATCGGCGTCATACAGTTTGCGCACATACACGGCACGTTCGTTATTGACTTCCTGAATACGTTTATGAGCTTGCTCGATATCTATCTGCTCTCGTTCCGAGATCCGTTCGGCGCATTTATCCGGGCTGCCGGTGATGCGCACGCGAAACGACCTGCCTTTGCCGAGAATGTAGTTGGCACCGCGGCCGAGGATGACGCCGCCGGTGCGTGATATTGATAAAACTGTCTTGACCAGGTAGTGGTAATAATCTTCGTAAGAGAACGTTTCCTTGTGCAGCAGATGCTGCCACCAGTGCCCGTCTATTTTGCTGACATGTTCATCCAGGGCTTTAACCAGCTTCTCGTCAACATGAGCCCGTCTTGCAACCTCTTGCAGGATAAAGCGATTGCAGCAGCGAACTTCGAGCGTATCGGCAAGCAACTGGGCAACATCACCGCCCATTGCGCCGTAGTCTCTTGATACGGTTACCACCAGGGGTTTAGCCTTTGTGATCAGCTGTTGTTGGCGTGCTTCTTCCTCATGCCGCATATGGGTCAGCTCGACTGCGATCAGTGCCTCGACGACACGATCTGCATTACATCTCATAAATCATCCTTTGTTATCTCCAGACCAGATATATGTTAGCACTTTGCTGTGCCTTTAATCATCAGGCCTTTGATCGGCTTATGTGGCGGGTTGTTATTGAACATCTTCAAATATGAAGCCGCGTTGTTCGGCAAAACTATTCAGCTGATGCATTTCATGGCTTCAGGAAATACGCGTCGGCAGCCAGGTTGCCAGTTGCGGCCACCAGGCGATTAGCCCCATGGCAATAATCTGGATGATGATGAAAGGCATGACACCTTTATATATATGTGTCGTCCTGATGGTATCGGGCGCGACGCCACGCAGGTAGAACAGGGCGAAGCCGAACGGCGGGGTAAGAAAGGATGTCTGCAGGTTGATCGCGATCATGATGCCGAGCCAGACCGGGTCGATGTCCATCGCCAGCAGTACCGGTCCGACGATGGGCACGACCACGAAGGTGATCTCAATGAAGTCAAGCACGAAGCCGAGCAAGAACATTACCAGCATGACGATCAGGACTGCGGTGAACTTGCCACCGGGCAGGTCGCTGAGCAGTTCCTGTACCAGTTCATCACCTCCGAAGCCGCGGAATACCAGTGAAAACAACGAGGCGCCGATCAGGATCATGAATACCATGCTGGTCACGCGCGTGGTGCTGCGCACGACTTCCGTGAGGTTGTCTTTAGTTAGCTGTCGCTTGAACGCGGCCAGTGCCATGGCGCCAACGGCGCCGATCGCGGCCGCTTCAGTCGGCGTGGCGAGGCCGCCGATGATGGAACCGAGTACGGCAACGATCAGCAGCAGCGGTGGCAGCAGGCTGATTAGTACATCTTCGAGTATGTGTGCACTGCTGTTATGCGCATCTTTTGGAATCGCCGGCATAGCGGCGGGCCGGGTCAGCGCGATGAACGTTATGTATATAATGTATAAAGCGACCAGCATCAGACCGGGAATCAGCGCACCGACAAACAGATCGCCGACCGAGATGGTTTCCGGCGAGAAGATGCCCATGTCGAGCTGCGCCTGTTGATAGGCAGATGACAGCACATCACCGAGCAGCACCAGCACGATGGATGGCGGGATGATTTGCCCCAGCGTACCGGATGCACAGATGACGCCGGTCGATATTTGCGCATCATAGCCGCGCTTCAACATGGTCGGCAGTGACAGCAGGCCCATGGTCACCACGGTAGCACCGACAATGCCGGTACTGGCCGCGAGCAGCATGCCGACCAGCGTCACCGAGATACCCATGCCTCCGCGAACTGGCCCAAACAGGCGCGCCATGGTTTCGAGCAGGTTTTCCGCGAGTTTTGAACGTTCCAGCATCACGCCCATGAATACGAACAGGGGTACCGCGATCAGGATCTGGTTAGTGATGATGCCGTACAGGCGGTTGGGCAATGCCTGCAAAAACGCCGGGTCGAAGGTACCGCTGGCTTCCCCGATAAAGGTAAACAGCAATGCTGTACCGGCCAGTGTAAACGCAACCGGGTAGCCGCTCAGCAATAGTACAAAGACCACGGCGAACAGATAAAAAGCCATCCACTCCATCAGTGGCTGTTCCGTATGGTTTGTATCGAGCGCACTAGTTGAACCAACCCTTGCAGTATCAGCAGAACGGCGAGTACGATGATTAAACTTTTTAATAAATACACACCCGGCAGGCCGCCGGCTTCACGTGAACCTTCGAGAACATTCCAGCTGTCGATCACATATTCCCAGCTTACCCAGACGACGAACAGCATCACCGGTAATAACAGTAATAATGTGCCCAGCAGGTCAACCCATGCGCGGGCCCTGTTACTGAAATTGCTGTAGAAAATATCAACGCGTACGTGCGCTTCCTGTTGCATCGCCCAGGCTGCGCCTATCAGGAACACCATTGCATGCATGTAAGTTACCGATTCCTGCATCGCAATCCAGCCAATGTCGAAGATATAGCGCAAGCAAACAACAACAAAGGTGATAATAACCATCAGCAATGTCAGCCATGATACGGTTCGGCCGGTCCAGTCGACAAAGCGTTCAATGGTATTTATCAGGGAATTCATTTATTAAATTATTGCAGGAGTTGTTTCAGCCTTTGCATTGCAATGCGAAAGGCAGTGTTCAAACCCAGTAATCCCGATAGGTATTATGATTTGCAGCGCGGTCGCGGATGATAGCTCTGAACTCGTCCGGGTTTTTCATATGTACCAGTTCGCCTTCACGCGGAAAGTACTTGTCATGCAAGCGTGATAACCAAAAACGCAGTGCGCCGGCGCGCAGCATGGTTGGCCAGTATTGTTGTTCATGTTCCTCGAACGGGCGGTACTGGTTATAGGCCTGTAGGGTGGCAATGACTTTTTCTTTATCAAGGCCGGCATCACTATTATTGCACCAGTCGTTTACCAGTACGGCAACATCGTACAGCAGCACATCATCACAGGCGTAATAAAAGTCAATAATCCCGCTCAGCTTGTCGCCGTCCCATAGTGCATTGTCACGAAAAAGGTCCGCGTGTATCACGCCACGGGGTATGTCGGCGCCGCGGTTGGCTTTTTGATACGCGACCTCGGTTTTGAGGAATTCAACATCTTCTTCGGACAGCTTGCTCTGGACTTTTGCAGCCGTGCTAATGCACCAGGCCGGGCCGCGTGGGTTGGGCTGGTGCCTGTCATAACTGCGCCCGGCGCTGTGCATTTTGCCCATCGCGGCGCCAATCTGGGCGCAATGCGAAACCGAGGTTTCGCGGATACTGCCGCCGTTCAAACGGTATACCAGGGCGGCTGGCTTATCCTTGAGCACGCGCAAGTAGTTACCACTGCTGTCTGCGACCGGGTCGGCACTTGGTACCTGGTGATCTGCCAGATGATGCATCAGGCCGATGTAGTACTGCATTTCCTCGAAATCGTGCTTTTCAAAAATGGTCAGCACGAAACGCCCACCGCTCTGTGTGTTGACGAAATAGTTGGTATTCTCGATGCCTTCGGTAATACCTTCGAAATCGGCCAGTTCACCCACGTCGTAGTTACTGAGGAAGTCTTCCAGCTCGGCTTGCTCGATGGTGGTGTAGACAGACATATCCGGTGGGCAGTATTTGCGCGTTGGTAGAGAGACGGGGATTTTAGCCGATGTAGGGGCAAGATTCAGGCTTCACACTACCCCTCTGTGGTTCACCCTGAAAACCTGCGATAATCTTGCGCTGTTGATAAGTACTGGATTTTTCATGGCTGAACAAGCTCCACCGGTTATTCTGGTTGACGGCTCATCCTACTTCTACCGTGCGTTTCACGTGCCGCAGCTGCAGCGCCTGACCACCAGCAAGAACCAGCCCACGGGTGCTGTGTATGGCGTGATCAACATGCTGCGCAAGTTGCGTAAGGAATACGAGCCCGAGTACATGGCCGTGGTATTTGATGCCAAGGGCAAGACCTTTCGCCATGACATGTACAAGGAATACAAGGCCAACCGACCGCCGATGCCGGATGAGCTGCGCGCCCAGGTTGAACCCCTGCACGCGCTGGTCAGGGCAATGGGCTTTCCATTGATAATCGTTGACGGCGTTGAAGCCGATGATGTGATCGGTACGCTGGCGGTAGAACTGGGCAAGCAGGAAAAAGAAACCCTCATATCAACCGGCGATAAAGACCTGGCCCAGCTGGTCAACCCACACGTAACCCTGGTCAACACCATGACCGACACCGTCATGGATGAAGCCGGTGTAGAAAGCAAGTTTGAAATCACAGCCGATCTCATCATCGATTACCTCACCCTGATAGGCGATACATCCGACAACATTCCGGGTGTGCCCAAGGTCGGACCCAAGACTGCAGTGAAATGGCTCAAGCAATACGGTTCGCTGGACAACATTATCAAACACGCTGACGAGATCGGTGGCAAAGTGGGTGAGAACCTGCGTGACAGTCTCGAACAACTGCCGCTGTCGAGAGAGCTGGTCACGATCAAGTGTGATCTTGATCTCGGCCTTGGTCTGGAAGACCTGAAAATGCAGAATGCTGACGAAACAACACTGCATGAGATGTTCGTTGATCTCGAGTTCCGTTCGTGGCTAGATGAGCTAGAAGGTGGCGGTGAAGAGAAAACCAGGGCAATCAAGTCAGAAACAAATTACCAGACTGTACTAACACAAAAGGAATTCGATGCCTGGTTGAAAAAACTGAAAAAAGCCAAGGCCTTTGCGTTTGATACCGAGACCACCAGCCTGGACTACATGCAGGCACGCATCGTCGGTGTGTCGTTTGCAATCGAAGCAGGTAACGCAGCTTATGTGCCCTTTGGCCATGATTACCCAGATGCGCCAAAACAACTCAGTGAACAAGATGTACTCGGTACGTTGAAACCTTTGCTTGAAGATCCCAAAACCAACAAGATCGGGCAGAACCTTAAATACGATGCACATGTACTGGCGAACCATGGCATAAACCTGCGCGGCATCGCTGAAGACACCATGCTTGAATCGTACGTGCTCGATTCAACCCAGCGTCATGACATGGACAACATGTCGTTACGCTTGCTCGGCCATAACACCATTCACTTTGAAGACATTGCCGGCAAAGGTGCGAAGCAACTCACCTTCAATCAAATCGATCTGGAGCAGGCCGGGCCGTATGCAGCGGAAGATGCCGACATTACCCTGCAAATACACCAGAAACTGAGTGCAGACCTTAAAAGTAAAAAATCCTTAATGAAGGTCTATCGAGAGATTGAACTGCCGCTATTGCCGGTATTACTGAAGATAGAACGCAACGGTGTAAAGGTTGATGTTGCGATGCTGAAAAAGCACAGCAAGCAACTCGCCAAACGCATCGTTGAAATTGAAAAGCATGCGTTCGATGTGGCTGGTGAAGTCTTCAATCTCGCATCACCCAAGCAGATACAACAGATACTGTTTGAAAAACAGCAATTGCCGGTCATTAGAAAAACACCGAAAGGCCAACCGTCGACTGCCGAAGATGTTTTGCAGGAACTCGCCGAAGAGTATGAACTGCCAGAACTGATCCTCGAGCATCGCAGCATGAGCAAGTTGAAGTCGACCTATACCGACAAGCTACCAGAACAGGTCGATAAAAAAACCGGGCGTGTGCATACCTCGTACAACCAGACGGTTGCAGCCACGGGGCGTCTGTCTTCGACCGACCCGAACCTGCAGAACATCCCGGCGCGCAGCGATGAAGGCCGCCGCATACGCCAGGCGTTCATAGCCGAAAAAGGTAATTGTTTACTGGCGGCAGACTACTCGCAAATTGAATTGCGCATCATGGCGCACCTGTCAGGCGACAAAAACCTGTTAAAAGCATTCAGCGAAGGCAAGGATATTCATCGCGCCACAGCCGCCGAAGTCTTCGGCGTTGCGATCGATGAAGTCGATGATGATCAGCGCCGCCACGCGAAAGCGATCAACTTCGGCTTGATCTACGGCATGTCAGCATTTGGCCTGGCCAAGCAACTGGGTATCGGGCGTTACGAAGCACAGGATTATGTTGATCTGTATTTCCAGCGTTACCCAGGCGTCAAGGCTTACATGGATGAAACCCGTGCGAAAGCACACGACCAGGGTTATGTTGAAACCGTGTATGGCCGACGCTTGTATTTACCGGAGATCAATGCGCGTAATGCGCAGCGCCGCCAGTACGCAGAACGCACCGCGATCAATGCACCGATGCAGGGCACAGCGGCGGACATCATCAAGCGCGCGATGATTTCAGTTGATGCCGCGCTCGATAACAGCAAGCTGGATGCACGCGTGGTGATGCAGGTGCACGATGAGCTGGTACTCGAAGTCTCCGAGAAGCAGGTCGATAAATTGACCGAGCTGTTGCGTACCAGCATGGAAGGTGCCGCAAAGCTGAAAGTGCCGTTAATCGTGGGTATTGGGAGTGGTTCGAACTGGGACGAGGCGCATTAGGTCAGGAACTAGGTGCTAGGCTCCACTGTTCAAATCTTGTCAGCTCTATCCAAAGCATCCTAGAACCTAGTACCTAGAACCTGTTTTCGCGGAGCGAAAACCAGGCAAAAAAACGCCCGGCCTAAAAAAGTGGCCGGGCAATGAAACGGGACTAGCTTGGGGTTGCTAATCCCTAAACGGCCCACTCAGGGAGGTAAGCGGGCCTGCGCCGGGCTTCAGCGCATTCTCCAACACGGCAATAACAGGTAAGTCTCACACATTCCCTGATATTGATTAAAGACCAACCAGCCGGGAATATGAAATAGAACCGATGAGCGGTGTTAATTAGACAGCAAAAAGCGAAAAAATTTTAAGAAATTTGTGGAAAACTTTAGAATTTAATAATTATAACAACTACTTAAAAAACCGTCTTTATCCACATTAAGAGCAGGTTGGCTTAACCGGGTGAGTGTCGGTTAACTTTCCACTATGGCAGGGTTAAATCAGCCCAATTCGAACCAGTTATCGAGCTTTTTAACGAGTTCTTCAAGACCGGTTTTCTTCAGAGCAGAGAAGATTTGTACGCTGGCATCAAAGCCGCAGTCTTTTAGCTGCTTTTTCACTGCCAACAGGGTGTTCTGCCGGGCGCCGCGCTTGAGCTTGTCGGCCTTGGTCAGCAATATGTGCGCAGGCAGGCCGTAATACTGGCACCATTCCAGCATCTGCCAGTCGAATTCTTTCATCGGGTGGCGGATGTCGCTGATGATCACCAGCCCACGCAGGCTCTGTTGCTGCTGCAGATAGGCCTCCATCAGCTGCTGCCAGTCGTGCTTCATTTTCTCAGGTACTTTTGCATAGCCATAACCCGGCAGGTCGACCAGGCGGCGCTGATCATCGAG
>JAASSE010000057.1 GCA_021768055.1 Gammaproteobacteria bacterium
GCTTGAGTTGAATCCCGGTGACAGGGCCTGTTAATACCCGCGTGCCTTCGCCGACACCGCGTACATTTCCTGAACCTCGTGTTGCAGTGTTTGTGCAGTGACGCTTTCCGGCGGTTTCATCGCCGCGATGGTGAAATCAATCCTGGAACGGATGCCGTTGATGATGCGCCACAGGATAAATCCCCTGTGTCGACTGAAAGCACTGCCCCACAATCCATACAGACACATCGGAATAACAGGACAGGGAGTGCGCTCGAGGATGCGTTCAATGCCGGGGCGGAACGTGCGCATTGTTCCATCTGTCGTGAGCCTGCCTTCGGGAAAAATGCAGACCAGTTCACCTGCGGACAATAAGTCATCGACCTGATCGAAGGCCTGCTCCATCAGTTCCGGGTCCTCGTGCTTGCCGGCTATGGGAATCGCCCCCGCGGTGCGGAAAACAAAATTCAATACCGGCAGGTTATAAATCTTGTAATACATGACAAAACGCACAGGCCTTCTTATGCAGCCGGCGATGATCATCGCATCCACAAAACTGACATGGTTACATACCAGCACGGCAGCCCCCTCATCGGGAATGTTCTCCAGGCCACGTTTGCGCACATGGTAGACGGAATGGATCAGTATCCACACCATGAAGCGCATCAGGAACTCGGGTACCAGCGTGTAGATATACACGGCAACCGCTGCATTCAGTATCGCCACCACCAGGAACAGCTGAGCTATGGTGACACCAGAGCCCAACATGACGATGGCCATGACCGCGGAAAGCACCATTAACAACGCATTCAATATATTGTTGCCGGCAATGACGCGCGACAAGTGAGCAGGGTCGCTGCGCTGCTGCACCAGTGCAAACAAGGGGACGATATAAAAACCCCCGAACAGGCCAATCAAGACAATATCGATGATGATGCGGACACTGGTACCTTGCTGGAGAAATTCGACCAGGCCAAGCAACTCGGGGCCAACCGATGCCGGGCGTGCAAAAAACAGGTCGATGCCGAAAAGCGTGAGGCCGATTGAGCCGAACGGCACCAGGCCAATCTCGACTTTCTGTCCGGACAGCCAGTTACACAGCAACGAACCGGAACCGATGCCCACGGTAAACAGGGTCAGCAGGAAAGTGACAACCTGTTCGTTCCCGCCAAACGTCAGCCGGGTGTAGTTCGGTACCTGCACCAGGTAGGTTGCACCCAGAAACCAGAACCAGGAGATGCCGAGCACCGACAGGAACACGGTACGGTTGCTGTGGATGAAGGCAATATTGCGCCAGGTTTCGGTGAATATGTTCCAGTTGATCCTGAGCTCGGGGCACGGTGACGGTGTCACAGGAATTGCACGACTGGACAAATACCCCAGCACTGCAACCGTGACCAGCACGATGGACACCCAGGTGCGGCCTTCATCATCAGCGATCAGCAAACCGCCCGTGATGGTACCGACCAGGATCGCGATAAAAGTGCCCATTTGCACCAGTGCGTTACCGGCGATCAATTCGGTGTTCTTCAAGTGCTGCGGGATGTAACTGTACTTGGCGGGACCAAACAGGGTGGACTGCGCGCCCATCATGAACAACAGCGCGATCAACATGTACAGCTGCGCCGATATGAATGCCCATGCCGCGCCCAGCATGATGATGATTTCGGCGATCTTGATGCGCTGTATGGAAATGGACTTTTCGGTTTTATCGATGAGCTGGCCCGCAGTCGCGGACAGGATAAAGAAAGGGAGGATAAACAGGCCGGCACTCAGGTTGGTCAGTACATTGATGTCGACACTGCTGAATTGTGCGCCCTGAAACGCAATCATTATGATCAGCGCATTCTTGAAAATATTGTCATTAAATGCGCCGAGGAATTGTGTGAGGAAATACGGTAAAAAGCGCCTTTGCCCTAATAATCGACTCTGCGGATCGGGCTTTCCCGTTGTACTCATGGTCTACAGGTTTTCGAGCCAGGGTATAACCGCTTCCAGCAGCGCATCACCCTGATCCGTAAAATAATGATTCGCACCTGCAACAACTTTCTGTTGCGACTTTGGATTACCTGCTTTCCTGATTGCGGCCAGGCGCGTTGGCGCACCTTTAATAACAGCAGGATACTCATCCTCACCATACACATCCAGCACCGGTACGTTCATCCTGTCCAGTGGAAACGGTTTCTTCATCGGCTGCTTGTAGTCGACGGCACCCATACCGATACCGACATAGCCATCTATACCGCGCATCCTGCCGGCATCGACCCAGGCCATACTCATGTGCACGCTGCAGCTATGGGCGATTAAAACTATTCTTTTATTACCCTGTTGCTTTAAATAATCGATGCTCGCTTCAATTCTGGGAAAGGCTTCGTGCATTATCGGTAAATAGTCATAAAACTTTGCCTCCTTGTCCAACACCGGCATTTGAATCGACAGTGTGTTCCAACCCTGTTCGGCCAGACCGACACGTAACGGGTTGGCTACCTCACTCCAGTCCGGGTGAAAACCGCGCCCGTGCATAATAATCACTGCATCTTTGGGTTCATCGGCTTCAGTATAAATGGTGAGAAATTCATGGTCGCCGTCTTTAAGAAAGACAGGTTCGCCATCAAGGATGCTGTCGACTATCTCGCTGGCAAGGCGTTTTTCACGTTCAATGTCTGCGGCATAAACAGCCAGGCTGGATTGAATAACCAGAACCAGGCACAGGGCCAATCGTATAATCATTTTTACCGGCTTTAACAACACGATACCGAACTCTATCATATGCTATAACCAGAAAATCGGGAAAAGTTCTGTCGAATCAGGCAGACTGGTTACTGTCATATTAATGTGCGGCGGTATTCAAAAGGTTAGTAATGGCGATCGAAGACCACATCCACAGTGTTGGCAACCAGTTGTTCGATGCTTCCAAGCGCTATGGTGATGAGTCCGGCTGGCTCGACAAACTGGTAACACTGGCCACCAGTAACGAACAATTCCGCGTACAGTCATTACGCTTCATCGATGTCCTGCCCAGCCTGGAAGACGATGTCAGCCTGACGGAACACCTGCAGGCGTACTTCGGTGATCTCGATATAGATCTTCCCGAGTTTGCGCGCTGGGGTCTGAACCACAGTGATGAACCCTGGCTGGCACACATCGCGGCGCCGTTAACACGCTTCACTATTCGCGGTCTGTCCCGCCGTTTCATGGGCGGTCAGACCAAGACACAGGCATCGCACAGCATCAAGCATTTGCGCGACAAGGGCATGAACAGCACCCTGGATATCCTGGGGGAAGCCATCATCAGTGAAAAAGAGGCTATGCAATATCAGCAGGCCTATCTCGATCTGATCCCTGAAATCGCCACACAGGCTAGCCAGTGGAAACATGATGATGTACTGGATATGTGTTATGGGAGAACAATACCGCGATTGAATATCTCGCTGAAACTGTCATCGCTGTACTCACAGATCAACGCGGTCGATTACAAGGGCAGCCAGAAAGCCATTCTTTCTCGCCTGTACCCCATCATCGAATGTGCAAGAGAAAATAACGCCTTTGTAATGATCGACATGGAGCAGTATGACTTCAAGCATATCTCGCTCTCGGTCTTCGACCATTTATTAAAGGACAACACGTTAAAAGACTGGCCCAACCTTGGCATTGCTATACAGACCTATTTAAAAGACGCCTATCATGACCTGCAAACCCTGGCAGACACACTGGGGAAACGGGGAACGCCCGCAACAATACGTCTTGTACGCGGCGCCTACTGGGATTATGAAACCGTCATCACTGAACAAAACAACTGGCCTTCACCGGTATGGTCAAATAAAAACAATACCGATGCTAACTTTGAGCGCTGTCTTGATTACCTGTTCGCCCATAACGAACAGTTCGAAGCTGCAATCGCATCACATAATATTCGCTCCATAGCTGCCACGATTGCATTCGCTGAACACTATGAAGTCGAAAAGGATTATTACGAATTCCAGATGCTGTATGGCATGGCGAATCCGCTGAAAAAAGCGCTGGTCGAGCATCAGCATAACTTGCGTGTATACGTCCCTTACGGCAAAACCTTGCCGGGCATGTCTTACCTGGTACGCCGCCTGCTTGAAAACAGCTCCGGCCAAAGCATTCTTGATATCGGCTTGCAGTCCAAACAGGAAATAATCAATCTTGAAAAACCCGAGTTCAATGAACAGCTGGAAGAAAATAAAATTTCAGGAAAATTTACCAATACAGCATTACTGCGTTTTACAGATGTATCTGAACATCAGCGGTTTGCAGAAGCACTGGATCAAGTACGTTCGGAACTCGGGCATCATTATCCATTGGTCATCAATGGTGAAGCTGTTCAGAGTGATACCGTAATCACATCACTAAACCCGGCCAACACCGATGAAATAATCGGCACGGTCTATGCCGCCAACCATGAACTCGCTGACCAGGCGCTTGAAGCTGCAAAGCAGGCAAGCACGCAATGGATAACAACCAGCCACGCAGAACGGGCCGACTGGTTACGGAAAATCGCGCAACGCCTGGAGCAACAACGCCTTGAGTTTGCTGCATGGCAGATACTTGAAGCTGGCAAAAACTGGCGCGAAGCGGATGCAGATGTATGTGAGGCAATCGACTTTCTGCACTATTATGCACAACAGGTCGAAAAACTGGCACCCAACACCAATATGTCCATTGCCGGTGAACAGAATACGCTTGCCTATCGCGGTCGCGGTGTCGGCGTGGTGATACCACCGTGGAATTTTCCACTGGCGATACTCACCGGGATGTTGTCCGCCACTATCGCGGCCGGCAATACCGCGATACTCAAGCCTTCATCACAAACACCGGTGATTGCAGCACGTTTTGTACAACTGATTCACGATGCAGGTCTGCCGCCGGGTGTAGTGAATTTTCTGGCAGGCAGCGGCGAACAGGTTGGCGAGTACCTGGCCCGCAAGGCAGACATACATGTAATTGCATTCACCGGTTCTGAACAGGTAGGCACACGACTGATCAAGATTGGTGCAGAACTACAGCCGGGGCAACAGCACGTCAAAAGAGTGATTGCTGAAATGGGCGGCAAGAATGCCATTATCATCGATGAAGACGCCGATCTTGATGAAGCAGTAACCGGAACCATCATGTCTGCTTTCGGCTTCCAGGGACAGAAATGCAGCGCCTGCTCACGCGTAATTGTACTTGATAAAGCCTATGACGAATTCACTGAACGCCTGGTTGAAGCTGCAAAAAGCATCCATATCGGCCCGCCGGAAGATCCGCAAAACTTCATGGGCCCGGTGATAAGCCAGCAGGCATATGAACGCATACATGCGGCTATATCGCTGGGTAAAAATGAAGCCAGGGTATTGCTCGACGATAACAATACGAACACAAACAAAGGGCATTTTATTTCACCGGTTATCTTTACTGAGGTAACCACGGACATGTCACTGGCGCAGGAAGAAATATTCGGGCCGGTATTGTCCGTGATGCGCGCCAGTGATTTTAATCAGGCGCTCGCTATTGCCAACAGTACCCGCTATGCACTCACTGGCGGTGTTTATTCGAGGAATCCACAACACTTGAAACAGGCAGAAAGCGATTTTCATGTTGGCAACCTGTATCTGAACCGGAAAATCACTGCCGCAATAGTTTCACGCCAGCCGTTTGGCGGTTACAGCATGAGTGGCGTCGGTTACAAGGCTGGCGGAGAAAATTACCTGTTCCAGTTCATGGATGCCTACTGTGTTACTGAAAATACACTACGCCGTGGTTTTGCCCCCGGGTCAACAGGCGATGGTCATGAAAGCAGCGATTGATTACACAGACTGGCACATACCCATCGAACACGATGACATAACATTACGCGAAGCACACCATCCTGAGCCGCGGCCTGTTGCCGCATAGAAAAACACCTCTACCCTGACAGCAAGGCCAGCCAGCGCCTGCTGTGAACCCCGCGAAAGGCCCTATGGACCGGGGTTTGCCTGAATAATTTGATGTGCATATTGCTGTTTTTTTGCCTAATGCAGTCTATTATTCATCACATAAACAGAATAAAAGCCACATAACGCAAATCCCATGAGCGAAAACCAGCGCAGATATCCCCGCCACCAGATCAAGGTCAGCGTAGAACTGACGTTTCTGGACGAACCCTACAATATCGTCAATACACGCGATATCTCGGAAGGCGGGATGTTCATCGAAGTAGAATCAGCCGAAAAATTCCCGCTCGGCGAAATGGTGCACGTGCACTACCTCGACCCGCTGCACAACGACGAAGATACCTTCAAGGACGCCATCATCGTGCGTGTGCAGGACGACGGTATCGCGATATCCTTTATCGAAATGGCTGAATTCTAGTCAGGCTTCAGGCCGGCCCGAGCAACACACCCAACCAACGTGTTTCATCCTTGCTGTCCAGCGCCAGCTTGACCGTTATGGTCAATGGTACAGAAAGCAGCATACCAACCGGTCCCAGCACCCACCCCCAGAACACCAGGGACAGGAACACGACCAGCGTCGACAACCCCAGGCCTTTACCCATAAAACGTGGTTCTAGCACGCTGCCGATAATGATATTGATGACCAGGTAGCCAAGCGCAACCAGCAAGGCCGAACCCAGGCCCAGTTGCAC
>JAASSE010000058.1 GCA_021768055.1 Gammaproteobacteria bacterium
AGTGTACTGACTTCGGGCCTGCTGGGTGAGCAGTACATAGGCCTGGAACCGGGAGCAGAGGAAGAATACCTCAAGGCCGGCGGCGAAATTGAAATCACCCAATCGGCGCTGGTACTGGAACAAATCATCGGCCAGTTCCTCTATAGCAAGGCAGAAGAGAGCGATTGATCAGGGGTATCATAGTGAACTTGATTAAACAGACATATTGTTTACCGGTATACGTGCTGGGCCTGCTGGCTCTGCTTGGCAGCGCCACCGTGGCCGGTGAAATCACGCCGCCTGATGTGCTGTTGAGGCAGACTTCCGACGAAGTCATCGAAGTTCTAAAAGCAAAGAAAGACCAGTTAAAAGATGATCCTGACCTGGTCTATGAACTGGTCAACGAATACATACTGCCCCACCTTGATGAAGTCACCATTGCAAAACTGGCGCTGGGGAAAAACTGGCGTCTTGCCAGCCGCGAACAGAAACTGGAATTTATCGAAGAATTCAAGATGCTGCTGATCAGAACCTATGGCAAATCGCTGAGTGAATTCAGAGACCAGACCATCCGGTATTTCCCGGTTAACATGAAAGAGGGTGACAAGAAGGTTGTGGTCAAGTCCGAAGTGCTGCAACCGGGCGGGCCGTCGATTCCGGTTTCATACCGCATGCGTATCAAGGACAGCGGCTGGAAAGTGTACGATTTGAGTATCGATGGTGTCAGCCTGGTAACCAGTTACCGTGGTACCTTTGCGCAGGAGGTCCGCAAGGGCGGTATCGATGGTCTGTTGAAAATGTTAAAAAATAAAAATACCGGGGTCTCATCCTCTTGAGTAAAGTCTCAAATAATCCTGTAGCCACAATCAAAACAGTTAGTGATACCCAGGGCAAGGCGCAGTTTCTTGTCTCAGGCACGCTTGGTTTTGATACCGTGCCAGAGCTGATGAAACAGGCGCAGCGCCTGTTTGCCTTCGTACAGTCTGCAGAAGTCGATCTGGCAGGCGTCGATAACTGCAACAGTGCCGGGCTTGCATTCATATTTGAAATGTCCAGGGAAATGCAGCAACAGAATAAAACCATCAAGTTCAAATCCGTACCGGAACAGATCCACACATTTGCCAGGGCGTACAGTGTCGACAACGAACTCGAACAGGCCGGCCTGCTATGCTGAATAAACTGCTGATTCAGGGCGGCACCCGACTGGATGGCGAGATACGTATCTCCGGTGCAAAAAATGCAGTACTGCCGATTCTGGCGGGTACGCTGCTGGCTGACGGCCCAGCCATCATTGAAAACGTTCCTCACCTGCATGATGTAACCACCACAGTGGAACTGCTCGGCTGCATGGGTGTACAGGTGGTGATTGATGAGAAACTCAGTATCGAGGTGGATTGTTCCACCATCACCAACCAGGTTGCTCCCTATCACCTGGTCAAGACCATGCGTTCATCGATACTGGTGCTGGGGCCGCTGCTGGCGCGCTTCGGCCAGGCGGAAGTGTCCTTGCCCGGAGGCTGTGCTATCGGATCTCGCCCGGTGAACCTGCACATCAAGGGGCTGCAGGACATGGGCGCCGAGGTCGATGTGCGCAACGGCTATATTCATGCAAGTGCGGACCGGCTCAAGGGTGCGCGCCTGGTAATGGACATGGTCACGGTAACAGGCACCGAAAACCTGATGATGGCTGCGGCGCTGGCCGAGGGTGAGACCGTGATCGAAAATGCCGCGCGTGAACCGGAAGTAGTGGATCTGGCGAATTTCATCAATGCTATGGGTGGAAAAATATCAGGCGCCGGGACTGACACCATCACCATCGAGGGAGTGGAGAAGCTCACCGGTACGCGTTACCGCGTCTTGCCGGACAGGATTGAAACCGGTACCTACCTGGTGGCGGCAGCGATAACCGGCGGCCGCATCAAGGTCAAGGACACTGAACCCGCTTTGCTGGATGCGGTGATCGACAAGCTGCGCGAGGCTGGCGCGGAGATCACCTGCGGTGACGACTGGATAGAGCTCGACATGAAGGGCAGGCGGCCAAAAGCGGTCAATGTGCGTACCGCACCATTCCCGGCTTTTCCAACAGACATGCAGGCACAGTTCGCGGCCCTGAACACAGTCGCCGAAGGTGCGTCGACGATTGTTGAAACGGTGTTCGAAAACCGTTTCATGCATGTGCAGGAGCTGCAGCGCATGGGTGCGGATATCGAGGTCGAAGGCAATACCGCGATCGTGCGCGGTGTTGAAGGACTCACCGCGGCGCCGGTGATGGCGACGGATCTGCGTGCATCGGCCAGTCTGATCATGGCCGGGCTGGTGGCTGACGGTAAGACCGAGGTGCAGCGCATCTATCACATCGATCGCGGTTACGAGATTATCGAAGAAAAGCTGGCGCAGCTTGGCGCAAATATCAGGCGTATTCCCGCTTGATGCTTTAAGATTCGCTTTTCGTACATCACTCATTTAACGATGATCAAGATTGCATTATCCAAGGGCCGGATTTTCAAGGAGACGCTGCCGTTACTGGCGGCGGCTGATATCGTGCCTGCTGATGATCCGGAAACCAGCCGCAAGCTGATTCTCGATACCAACCACGACGATGTGAAGCTGGTCATCATTCGTGCCACGGATGTACCGACCTATGTACAGTTTGGTGCGGCCGATGTCGGTGTTGCCGGTAAGGATGTATTAATGGAGCACGGCGGCGAGGGACTGTACGAACCACTTGATCTTGGTATCGCCAAATGCCGCTTGATGACAGCGGGTTTGATAGATGCGCCCAGAGAAAATAAAAACAGCCGCGGCCGCAAGCGTGTGGCGACAAAATTTGTCAACGTTACCCGGCGGTATTTTGAGTCCCGTGGTGAACAGGTTGAGGTCATCAAGCTGTACGGTTCCATGGAGCTGGGCCCCATCGTCGGTCTGGCTGATTACATCGTTGACGTGGTTGATACCGGCAACACGCTGAAAGCCAACGGGCTTGAGCCGCTGGACCACATTGCCGACATCAGCTCCCGGCTGATCGTGAACAAGGCGGCGATGAAGATGAAACACGAACGTGTCCAGTCCCTGATCGACCGCATGCGCAAGGCAGTGGCATGATTGATATCACCAGCCTGAACACGGCCGATGCCGGTTTCGAACAGCAGCTCGAACAGCTGCTTGCGTGGGAGCAATCCACGGATGATGCCGTCGTAACAACAGTCACGCAGATTTTGAATGATGTACGTCAGCGCGGTGATGCCGCCTTACTGGAGTACACGAAAAAATTTGATCGAATCGATGTTGCCAGCGCAGCTGAGCTTGAACTGTCTTCGGCACAACTTGATGAGGCGCTCGAGGCAATCGACGCTGAACATCGTGCAGCGCTGGAGCGGGCAGCTGAACGCGTTCGTGCCTACGCCGAACACCAGAAAATGGAATCGTGGTCGTACACCGAGGCTGACGGTACCGTGCTCGGTCAGAAAGTCACGCCGATGGATCGAGTCGGCCTGTACGTGCCCGGCGGCAAGGCTGCATACCCCTCATCGGTATTGATGAATGCAATACCGGCCAAGGTCGCCGGTGTACCCGAACTGATCATGGTGGTACCGACACCGGCGGGTGAGAAGAACGAGCTGGTGCTGGCGGCTGCAGCGATTGCCGGCGTTGACCGCGTCTTTACCATCGGTGGTGCCCAGGCTGTAGCGGCACTGGCCTATGGCACTGACACCGTTCCCAGTGTCGACAAGATTACCGGCCCGGGCAATATCTATGTTGCTACTGCTAAACGGTTGGTGTTCGGTGTTGTCGGTATCGACATGATCGCCGGGCCATCCGAAATTCTGGTGGTGTGCGATGGCAAAACTGATCCTGACTGGATTGCGATGGATTTGTTTTCACAGGCAGAACATGATGAAGATGCACAATCCATTCTGGTCAGCCCGGACGCGGAGTTTATCGCGCAGGTGAAAGCAAGCATTGAAAAGCTGATCGCGGAAATGCCGCGTGCAGACATTATAGAAACATCATTAGCAAAGCGCGCGGCGATGATCCAGGCGCAGGACATGGATGATGCCATCGCGGTGGCAAATCGCATTGCACCGGAGCACCTGGAACTGTCGATCGAAGATGCTGAACAGTGGGCGCAAAAGATCCGTCATGCCGGTGCCATCTTCATGGGACGCTATACCGCTGAAGCACTTGGTGATTACTGTGCCGGACCCAACCACGTGTTACCAACATCCGGAACCGCGCGTTTTTCATCACCGCTGGGTGTGTATGATTTTCAGAAACGATCGAGCCTGATAGGTTGTTCCGCACAGGGTGCATCCGAACTTGGAAGGTGTGCAGCAACACTGGCACTGGGTGAGGGCCTGGTCGCGCATGCGCGCTCGGCGGAGTACCGCATCAAGGATTGATTTTTTATCACACCATAAAAATACAAAGGCCCGCTATACGCGGGCCTTGATCATTGTAGACAAGTCGACGTTTAGTGTTCCACTGTAATTCGACGTGCTTGTGCAACTTCCTGTTTCGGTATGGTAATTCTGAGTACACCATCTTCCGAACGTGCTTCAATCTTGTCGGCGTTGGCCGTTTCGGGCAGCGTGAAGCGGCGATAGAAAACACCATATTGACGTTCTACACGCTTGTAGTTGTCCTCTTCAGTTTTCTTTTCTGACTTGCGTTCGCCCTTGATTGTCAGCACACCATTATCCATGTTGACTTCAATGTCTTCCGGTTTTACGCCCGGAATATCCGCCATCAAGGTGAATGCCTCTTTGTCTTCCTTGATATCGACGGCCGGTGCCCAATTGGCAGTGGCCACATTGCCACTTTCTTCCGTATCAAATTTGGTCAACGGCATATTAAGTTCACGTTGGAGCTGATCAAACAGGCTCCATGGATTGTGTCGAATTAAGCTCATGGTATTTCTCCTACTGTTTATTAGCTTCTTGAAACCAATGTGAGGACGTTGCCACGCATTTCAAGGGGCCTCTTGTAATTCATAAAATCCAGTCTCACGTTCGCTATATATGGTCCTGGTGTTGCTGCTTCAATGGCCCAAGTCAAGTTTTTGCATGATTTCAAGGCCATAGCGAAAGTCTGTTACCATCAGCATTTTGGACATACTGGATCAGAAAATGCCTGGCAAGCCTATCGACTGGATTCGACCGGAAATTCGCGAACTGTCGGCATACCATGTCGCGGATGCCACCGGTATGGTGAAGCTTGATGCAATGGAAAATCCGTACCGCCTGCCTGATGAAGTACTCAGGCAATGGCAGCAGGATCTTTTGACAGCTGATCTGAACCGTTACCCGGATCCGCAGGCGGGAGCGTTGCAACAGAAGCTCAAACAGATCATGCAGGTGCCTGAGGGGCAGGGCATGGTACTCGGCAACGGTTCGGATGAATTGATCCAGATGCTGGCACTGGCCGTGGCTGCACCCGGGCGCTGCATACTGTCATTCGAACCCGGTTTCGTCATGTACAGCATGATTTCGCGTTTTACCGGCATGAACTACATCGGTGTACCCCTGGCGGATGATTTCACGCTTGATATGGATAAAACGCGTGAAGCCATCGAACAAAACCAGCCCGCCATTATCTTCATCGCCTACCCGAACAACCCGACCGGCAATTTGTTCGATGCTGATGCCATCGGGGAAATTATTCGCATGGCACCGGGACTGGTGGTGATTGATGAGGCCTATCATCCGTTCGCGTTTGCCAGCTTCATGCCGACGCTGGCGGAGTACGGGCACTTGCTGGTGATGCGTACCGTCTCAAAAATGGGCCTGGCCGGATTGCGTCTGGGTTATCTATGCGGTGATGCGGAATTGATTAACGAAGTCAACAAGGTGCGCTTGCCGTATAACATCAATGTGCTGACGCAATACAGTGCAAGGTTCATTCTGGATAATGCCGGATTTCTGGATGGGCAGGCCGAGATGATACGCTCGGACCGCGACAAGATGCTGAAACACATGACCTTGCTTGATGGTGTTGAGGTGTTTCCAAGCCAGGCCAATTTTATTCTGTTCAGGTTGAAGCACGCCGATGCCGACAAGGTTTTTGATTCACTGCATGATCAGGGCGTATTGATCAAAAATATGAATTCACCTGGTGTTCTGCATAATTGCCTCAGGGTCACCGTGGGCACATCGGAAGAAAACCACGCCTTCCTGTTTGCTCTGGAGCAGGCATTGAATTCCTAGTCCCTCGCCACTTTCTCACTGGCTGTGCATTGGGCGCTGACCCAGTTCCGCGACCAGGCTGAAGCTTTCGCGCATGCGGATACCGTCGATACGGAATTTATCACCCGGCTTGCCCGCAGCGATCATGTCAATCACCGTCAACGTATCCTCAGTAGCGACACCGTTGATATGTGTGATGATATCGCCCGGCATCATGCCGGCAATATCACCCGGCCCACCTGGATCGACACTGTCGATAAGTACGCCCCTGATATTCTCGAGCCCGATCAACCTTAACGTTTCCTCCGGCACGTTCTGCCCGACAACACCCAGCCAGCCGCGGATCACGTAACCATGCTCAGTAATCTGGTTCATCACGTCGGTTACC